>JALZAW010000376.1 GCA_030948155.1 Candidatus Dormiibacterota bacterium
GCGGAAGTGGGGATGCGTTGCGCTGTGGTCCTGAATCGTCGCCCCGGCGGCCTGCCACTCTCGAAAGTAGGTCGGGTCCAGCGTCACCGGCCCATCGTTCAGGAAGAGCGAAGCCGGTACGTGGGCCTCCTGGTAGACGGCCAGCGCCTCTCGTGTACGCACCCAGCCATCGTCGATTGTGATGAAGATCACCGGCTCAGCCAGCGGGAGCCGAAGAAGAACCTGGACTCCAGGCACTAGCGACAGGGGAGTGGGTGCAGGTGCGGGGATCGGCGTGGGGCTGGCGGTGGAGCCGGCCGGTGTGGCTCGTGGCGTTGAAAGGGCTGCCTCCGACGTGGCTGGCCGAGGTGTCGCCCGATGGGCCTCCGCCACTTGCCCGCAGGCAGTGACGATCAGCGCCGCCAGCGCCACGGCGAGTTGGCCGCAAGCTGTCATTCAGCGCCTCCGGGGACTCGCCGCACCGATCTCATCCCCGTCAATTGAATGGTCAGATCAGAGAGCACGACGCCGTACCTTAGCGGCTTCATCTTAAATCGACACTAAACGAATCTCAATCTCCGGCTAGGGGTGCCCAGCCACCGCCCAGTGGGTGCTCCGGCCGCACCGTCCAGCCAGCGATCAGGTCACTGGTTCGTGCTGAGGGCAACATCGGGGAGGGCGCCACTTTGGCGGCTGCTCGACGAGGACCATGCCCACGCCCGCGACCGGCCAGCCCAAGAGCCAATCAGCCAATTCCACCGGTTCAGTTGCCGACAGCAGACCCTGGCTATCACCTCAGCAGATGGCCGCGGCTGGAAGTCCACTCTCTGGCCTGGATGGCTCCCCGCCAAGAGCCTCAGAGTTCGCAACCGCCGGCGACTCGGAGCACCTCCCCTGTCTTCTCGAAGGTCTCTCCTATTAGAGTCACGTTTGTGGCCCACCCAACTCGCCCGGAGCTGAAGGGCAGCTTCGGCATGGTGGCGTCCACTCACTGGCTGGCCAGCGCCAGCGGGATGGCAGTCCTGGAGCGGGGCGGCAACGCCTTCGACGCCGCCGCGGCCGCTGGCTTCGTTCTGCAGGTGGTCGAGCCGCATCTGAACGGGCCGGGCGGCGACATGCCGGCGCTCGTCTACGAGGCCTCGCGGCAGCAGGTGAGCGTCCTCTGCGGTCAGGGGCCGGCTCCCGGGCTGGCCACGGTTGAGCGTTTTCAGGGTCTGGGCCTGAATCAGATCCCAGGCACAGGCCTGCTCGCCGCTTGCGTGCCGGGAGCCGTCGGCGCCTGGCTGACGCTGCTCCGAGACCTGGGTACCTGGCGGCTGCGTGAGGTGCTGGAGTTCGCCGCCGGCTACGCCCAGGCCGGACATCCGGTCCTGCCTCGGGTCGCCGCCACCATCGAGAACGCGGCGCAGCTGTTTCAAGCCGAGTGGCCGACCTCCGCGGAGATCTGGCTGAAGCAGGGGCGGGCGTTGCGAGCCGGCGAGCTCTTCAGCAACCGAGTGCTGGCTGCGACGTTCGGGCGTCTGCTGACCGAAGCAGAGTCGCGGGCCGGTCGAGAGAACGAGATTGAGGGGGCGCTGGCGGCCTGGTACGCAGGCTTCGTCGCCGAGGCGATCGACCACTTTCTCCGCCAGAGTGAGGTACGCGACTCCAGCGGCCGGCGGCACGCCGGACTGCTGAGGGCCGACGACATGGCGGCCTGGCGACCTGGCTGGGAACGCTCTTGCAGCGCCCGGTATGGAGCCTGGCTCGTGCACAAGCCAGGGCCGTGGAGCCAGGGGCCGGTGTTCCTGCAGCAGCTGGCGCTGCTCCAGGCTGCGGGTTTGCAACATCTTGAACCGGGTACCGCTGAGTTCGTGCATCTGGTGGTTGAGGCTGCCAAGCTCGCCTTCGCCGACCGAGAAGCGTGGTACGGAGACCCAGCCTGGGTGCCTGACGTGACGCCGGAGCTCATGGCCCCTGCTTATGTCCGGCAGCGCTCGGAACTGATCGCCGAACACTGCTCGCTGGAACTGCGACCTGGCTCAGCAGGTGGCCGCTCGCCGCTCCTGCCTGACTATGGGGCGGAGTCGCCGGCCGACTCCTCACCCGGTCTGGGTGATCCAACCTTCACGCCGGCTGTCCCGCAGACGGGAGACACCTGCCATCTGGATGTTGTCGACCGCTGGGGCAACCTGGTGTCAGCCACGCCGAGCGGCGGCTGGCTGCAGAGCTCGCCCGCCGTCCCGGGGCTTGGCTTCTGCCTCGGGACGCGGGCGCAGATCTTCAACCTGACTTCCGGCCATCCCAATGCGCTTGCTGCAGGGAAGAGGCCGCGAACCACCCTCAGTCCGTCTTTGGCCGAACACGAGGACGGAAGCGGCCTGGCCTTCGGCACCCCGGGGGCAGACCAGCAAGATCAGTGGGCGCTCAATTTCTTCGTGCGCCTGGCTGAGCGCGGTGAGAATCTCCAGGCTGCCATCGACGCGCCCATGTTTCACACCGACCACTTCCCTCGTTCCTTCATGCCGCACGACTCCCGGCCGGGCAGCATCTACATCGAGGATCGCGCCGGCCAGGCGGTCATCGCCGAGCTGCGGCGGCGGGGTCACAATGTGGCGGTCCAACCTGGTTGGTCGCTGGGCAGGCTCTCGGCAGCCGGCTGGGACGCGCGCCCGAGACTGTTGAAGGCGGCCGCCAACCCGCGCGGTGACCAGGGTTATGCCGCCGGTCGCTGAACGATGAATGAGAGCGTGGATCTAGGCCAGACGGCGCTGCGCTAGCCGGCCGTCGAAGGAGGGACGGGAACAGGCGAGCTCCTAAACTGTCCGGTCCCCGAGATCCTGAGATGCCGAGGAAGTCAGACGTCCTCCACCCGCGGCGGGGGGAGGTTGGGAGGGGGGCATTCAGGGCCTGGCTTGCGGCCGCTGAACGCTGTGAGAGCTTTCGTCATGGCTCGTCAAGCCCGTTCCGAGCGGGCTGCTCGGGATCAGCCCGCCCGGCAGCTGCGGCGAGAGATGTCCAGGACCGAATGGCGGCTCTGGTACCGCCTGCGTAGCCGGCAGCTGAGGGGACACAAGTTTCGACGCCAGGTTCCGATCGGCCCTACTTCGCCGACCTCGCAGGCTGGGACGAAATGCTGGTGGTCGAAGTCGACGGCGACCACCATGGCGATCAGCTCGTCTACGAGGCGAGGCGAGATTACTGGCTGGGCGAGATCGGCTTTCGCGTGCTGAGGTTTTGGGTGGCCGAGGTCGATGAGAACATAGAAGGTGTCATCGAGACCATTGCCGACGCCCCGGGTACATTCCAGCTCTCGGCCCCCACCTCACCTCCCCCGCACTGCGAATGGAGGACGCCTTCACCA
>JALZAW010000377.1 GCA_030948155.1 Candidatus Dormiibacterota bacterium
GCGCCGAGCAGCCGGGCCCTCACCATCCCCTCCGCCCGGAAGGTCTCCAGCCAGCTCAGGAACCGACTCAGCCCATTGAGCGCGACGTTGGTGAGGTTGACGGGTGAGACAAGAAGGTCGGCGGCGGCCAGGGCGTTGACCGTTACAAGCCCAAGTGACGGCGGGCAGTCGATGACGGCGAGCTCGTAGTCCTCGGCGAGGTGGTCGAGGATCCGAGCCAGGCGCTGGTTCCGTCGTCCCGGGTCGGCCACCAGCCGGAGTTCCATCTCCGCGACGCGGAGGCTGGCTGGCAGCAGGTCGAGGCGGTGGTAAGGGGTCGACACGATCAGATTCCTGGGCTGGACCCCGTCGAGGATGTCGCTCAGATCCCCCTCTAGGGCCTCCAGGCCCTCCTCTCCAAGGAAGTAGATCGTGGCGTGAGCCTGGGAATCCGCGTCAACGACCAGGAGTCGGCGGCCTCGGCTTGCAACCTCAACGGCGAGGCGAATGGCGGTGATGGTCTTTCCCACACCGCCCTTGTGATTGGCAACAGCGATCGTGATCACCTCTTGATCGCGACTCCCGGACAACCAATCAGGGTCATCGCTGGCCCTCCCGCGGCAGCGTTGGCTGAAGGACTACGCGATCGCCGCCCATCTCTCGCACCGCTGGTGGAGCTCACCTGTGGGATCGACCTGGTCCGCCGTGTTCCGCAGGGCCTGGACCATCCCAGCGCCATGGTTGCGGCGGACACTGACGCAGTCGCATTCGGGCTCGTGGGCGTCATAGCACCTGGCGTCGCACCGCCCCAGGCAGCCTTCCGAGTTATAGGCCGCTATTAGCGATCCCGAGGTAGCGCCCCCCGTGGACCATGAACACGACTCGGCTCAATTGCGTGCTCAGCTCGCCGGGATGGATCAGGATGACAGAGACCACACAGCGGTTCCGAATCCTGCCGCCGATGCCACCAGGCCACGCGGTCACCGCGGTGGGCATACAGCTCATGAGTTCGACACCGGTCTACTGGTCGGACAGGCTTCGGGGGTTGAGGTCCCCGTCTGGCTCGTTCTCCGAAACCCTCGGGCCGGTGCCCCTCGTCCGGAGGGCCGCTACCGGCCGGTCCCCAGCGATGACCACAGGACCAGCAGCGGCGCCAGCTCCGGCCAAGCGGCATGTAGTCAAGCCCGCCACAAGCTGAGCATTCAAACGCCTCTGTGTCCGTATTGGCCAGCAGCGTCTGAAGTTCCGGTTTGTGGTCAAGGAGCGCCCTCCGCAGCTCCACTGAGACGGCCTTCGCTGGGCGGCAGAGGAGCATGTCACCCTGGATCCGAAGCTCCACGTGCGCAGCTCGTAGCTGACCGAGGACCTTGCTGGCTGTCACGAGTCGGCCCCCCACTGGCTGCCGGCGACGCATCTTCTGGTCGCCTCCCCGCGTGGTGCGCCCCCGATCCCAGTCTTACCCGCAATATTCGCAGTATTCGCAGAACTCCTTTGTGCGAATTGTGCGAATACTGCGAGTAGGGATTCGATGCGGACGAGTGAGGGTCCCGGCGGATGCCTCTGGATCGCCGTCACGCGATCCGCTCCCAATCGCCACCGGTACCGCGCAGCTCGGCCCCCTGGCCCTCACCGCTGGTGGAGGGCTCCCCATTCGCAGAATTCGCAGAATCGGGCAACTCGGTTTGTGCGAATTGTGCGAATTGTGCGACTAAGGGGTTAACGTCGAAGACTGGTGCAGGCGGTCGCCCCCGGCGCCGCGGCTCCTGAACTCTGCGACGGACACAACCGTGAGCTTCCAGGATGTTCAGGATCGGGTCCAATGCCTCGACTCGCCGGACTCGCCCTTTCATAGATTCGAAGCAGTCCCTGCGCGAGAAGGACGTCAGCTGCTTGGTCAGGATCCAGTGCAGAACCCGGCGCGCCAGGGTCAGGTTGGGATCGGCCTGCATCAGGTCGAGTGCCGCCAGAGCGTGAGGGATCAAATAGCGGCCGATTCGAATCGCGGCTCGCACAGACTCCGGGCCGACGGCTTCTCCCCAAGCGCGGCGGACGTTGGCTGCAAGATGCAGCAGTGCGGCGACGCGGCCGAGACCGCCGACAAGCTTGCAACCCCAGTCAGCGATGTGGCTCAGATCGCCATTCTCGCCAAGACGTGGCTCGAGTTCATCGGCAAAGGCCAGCAGTTCAGCTTCAGCCTGCCGGCTCAGCCGAAGGACGCGGGGAGCCGTAACCATCGCCTCGAGGCTGGCGGCCAGCGCCTTGAGCTCGGCCGCATAGGTGTCTCGTACGCCCTGAGGCACCGGCAGAACGTCGGTTCGCCGGCTTCCCACCCGGCTTGCCGGTAACGAGTAGAGGAATCGGGCCAAAAGCCCACGTCCGCGGAAGCCGGGTTGGTCAGAGAGCGAGCGTAGAACCTCTGGCTGCACCGCCAGTCCCACGGTCAGGGCGGGACGTGCAATGTATTCAGGCGCGCGCCCCTTGCGATCCACGCGCAGCATGTCACCGGAGTGCCCCTTGAGGTAGACGTCAAGGTTGGGCTGACCATTGCTCGCCGAGTAACGGCCGGCCATCTGCCCAAAGATGCCGCCTTCCGGGCTCAGTACCGCCAGCCGGCCTCTTTGCTCCGCCAGCAGGCTTGCTGTTGCCTCCGGTGTCGCGTCGTCTGCCAGGAGTCGGTACTCGAAGGGCACGACCGCGTCCTGGAGCTCGCGCGCCGCCGCGGCGACCTCCTCCAGCCTTCGCTCGCGCTCTGGGCCCGTGGACCGCGCCGCTGAGTTCTGCGCCGCGTCGAGGGCCTTCTCGGCCACCTTTCGCCGCGCCTTCGCCTCGGCGGTCTCGTAGCTGCGTTCCGCTGCGAGCATTTCTTCGAATTCGGCAAGGGGCGCCGTCACCTCTGCGAAGACAGCGCTCTTGCGCTCCCCAGGAGGCAACGCCACCACCGAGTAGAGGTTGAGCGGCTCTTCCCAGCCCGGCCGCACCTGGAGCCGCACGCGGCCGCCGGCGCAGGCTGCCAACGCGCTTAGCACCAGGATGCCGGGGAGGTCCGGGGGAGTTTGGGTGGCCTCGGCCAAGCATCTCACATAGTCAGCGAGCCATGCCGGCAGACAGTCCAAGGGAAAGGCCGGGAGGTTGTACATGGAGGAGAGCGGGATGGGAGCGTGCCAGAGCTCCGATCCAGCCCCCTCCACTTCCTGCTGTACCCGATCTGCCAGCAGTTCCAGGATCTGCTCGGCCTCCAACCCGGGATCCTGGCCCAACCGGATCGCCTCGCGGCCGGCCTCCATGAGGCGGCGCTTGCGGGCGCAGGTCTGGACGCGTTGCGCGTAGTGCACGATGTTCGAC
>JALZAW010000378.1 GCA_030948155.1 Candidatus Dormiibacterota bacterium
CCAGGTCTTCGGGATGAATGGCCCAGACCGGTCCAACCTTGACGCCGTAGAGCTTGCGGCCGATCAACAGCCGCCGGACGTACGCCTCTGAGGACTGCAGCATGGCCGCTGCCTCGGGGACGGATAGCGGGCGGGGGCGATCGATGATGTAAATATTAGCACGGCGCCGCAACAATTTTCTCCCAGCGGTGGTATCCTTTGGATGTCCCCAGGACTGAGGCGAGAGCCGTCCAGGCGTCGGCTCGGCACAGCTCTTTTCGATGTGTCGGCCAGCTCCGGCAGCGCCATCCTTAGCCCCGCACAGCCACGCTGGTTCCTCGAACAGGAGATGCAATGGCAGAGGCAGGAAGTCGCTCCCGCCCTGTTTATCGAGCGTTCGCGGATGGAGGCGCGGCTTCGCCCGGACGAGCTCCTGCGGGCACGTTGGAAGAGAGCGCGTCCGTACCAGACGGTCACCGCACCACCAGTAAGGGAGATGCAAGATGAGCTCCTCCAGCGTCACGAGACCGACGGCGGCATTGTTGGTGGACGACGATCCCACCACGACCGCGCAGCATGCGCGGCGGCTGGAGGAGGAGGGATATCGAGTGACCAAGGCGGGTGACGCGGTTACGGCCCTGTCACTGGCCAGGCAGTCGCCACCCGACATAATCTTCGTCCACATGGGCCGCGGCGGCTCGGGCAGCACGCAGTTCATACAGGCCCTGCGTGCCAACGACGTCACCCGGAACGTCCGCGTGGCGCTGCTGTCCAGCTACTACGACAGATCATTGGAACGTCTCGGCCTCACCTCCCACGAGTCCTGGTAGGTCAGGCTTCGCCCGGACCTGTGCAGCGCGCCAGCCCAGGCGCACAATGTTTGAATGAGCGATCAGCAGTTCACTGACAAAGAGATCCAGATCATCACGTCGGCTTTTCAGGAGGCCGCCGCGGCCACCAACCGGCTTCAGTCCGGAGTCTGGGACCTTAACCTGATCAACGATTCCATAACCAAGAGCGGGATCGCCATGGGGACGCTGAACGCCGTGCTTCGCATGCGCGATCTGGACCCGGCCGAGTGGGAGGCGCGGCTTGCGCCCGGAGCTGCGGTCATCACAATCCGCCGAAAGCACTAGTGCCCGGGACGGGGCACCAGCACGTGACTTCACTCACAGTGGAAGGCCTGGTGCCCTACGCGCACGTGGCCGACCTGACGCGATCCATCCGCTTCTACCGCCGCCTCGGCTTTGTCGTGGAGAACACCTCGGACTACGACGGAAGGCTGGCATGGGCATCGCTACGCTGCGGCAATGCCAGGCTGATGATCGCCCTCGCCACTGCACCGGTGGATCCGGAGCGTCAGGCCGTCCTCTTCTATCTTCATGCTCACAATGTGGCCGGTATCCGCAAGCAGCTGCTCGAAGACGGCGTGGAGATCAGCGAGATCCGGCACCCCGAATACATGCCCGCGGGCGAGGTGGCGTTCTACGATCCCGACGGCTACTGCCTCGTCATAGGACAACCTGAGATGCTGGGGAAACAGGTTTGACGCTGCGGTGGAAACGGGTTTCCCCCCCGTCCCCTTCCGCAGAGTGGCATTGGGGAGTCGCTGGGAAGAACCGACTCAGCCGGCCGGAGTGAATCCGGCCTCTCCAGTGACGCCTTGGATCTGCTCCGTTTGTTCCTCCCCCTTGCGGGGAGGGTAGGGAGGGGGTTTCCAGTGACCGCTGGGCTCAACTGATCAGAGTCGCCTATTTCGGCAGCGGGACCATCCGCAACAGGTTTGAAGTGCGGGGGAAACAGGTTTCCCCCCCGGCCCCCTTCCGCAGAGTGGCATTGGGGAGTCGCTGGGAAGAACCGACTCAGCCGGCCGGAGTGAATCCGGCCTCTCCAGTGACGTCTTAGATTAGCTCACTTTTGTCCCTCCCCCTTGCGGGGAGGGTAGGGAGGGGGTTTCCAGTGACCTCTGGGCTCAACTGATCAGAGTCGCTTATTCCGGCAGCGGGACCATCCGCACGAGTAGCTCCTTGATCACGAGCTCGCCGTCGATGCTGTCGTCGTTGGCGAGCACGATGAGGCGCCAGTCATCGCCCGGGAACCACGCGTTCAGTGCAATGAAGCGATTGTCACCAGTGTGGTAGAAAGCTCGCCGGCCAGACATCCTGCCACGAACCAGCCGTATCCGTAACCGTCGGCGCCCAGAAAGCCGGCCTCCCGAATCGGGGGCCTGAATGGCGAGCATCGCTCGTCGCGAGGTCGGGCTGAGGAGCGTTCCCGATGCAGGCGCAGCGTCCCACCGCGCGACGTCGCCGGTGGTGGACCACGCGTCGCCAGCCCCCATGCTGACGATGTCCAGCTCGACCGACCGCACCGGCAGCCATCGGTGTGACCGTGAGCGATGCAGTTTCTCCAGCTCGGACACTGTGACGACCTTAGCCTGGTTCCACTGATTGCCGGCCTTTCCATAACCCTCTTAGGTGGGTCTGGCAGCTCTCCCGCTCCTGGCCTCCGTGTCGTCAGTCGACGAGCAGGGAGTAACCGCGATTGTGCTGGCTGACCAGGCGGCAGGCTATGTTCAGGGGTTCCAGTTTCAGGCGGAGGCGCCGGACGTAGGTGCGCAGCTGTTCGGCCTCGTGCTCGCCGGCCCGCCAACCCAGGCGAATGATCTCGTTGGCGCTGAGGAAACGGTTGGGATGGCTCAGCAGCACGGCCAGGAGGGCCCACTCCTGGTCGGTGAACGAGACCTGCTGGCCATTGACCTGCAGCGTTCGCCTCTCCCCGTCGAAGATCATGCCCCTGATCTCGACCCTCGAGGCCATGTGCATCATCAAGGAGGGCGACCGCCTGAGGGCCGCCTTCAGCGCCCCCACCAGGGCGCTCGGGACGAACGGCCTGGGCAGCACCTGGTCGGCCGCGTTCTCATCCGCCGCCTGGGCAATCTCGAAGTGGTCGGCGACCAGGATCACGCGGGCGTCGGTCCGGGCCCGGAGCTGCGCGACCACCTCCGGCCAGCGGTCGTCCTCACTGGCGATGCCGCAGATGACGGCGTCGAAGCTCTGGCTCTCCAGCTTCCGGAGCCCTGGCTGGAGCTCGCCCACGGCCTGGGCTCGGCAGCCGGCCAGCCGGGCGCACGTCTCCATGACGGCCTGGTAGGCCTCGTCGGCTTCGACGATCAGGACCCCGCCGGCCAGGCGATTCAGCTTCCCCCGCGCCACCGTGGACCTTCGGGTGCCGGTCGATCATGCGTCGTGAATCTGTGATCCACTCCGCGCAGGATACGGTATGGTCGGCAGGTTTGCCAATTTGACTTTTACGGACCAGAGCATCGATCGAATTCGGCG
>JALZAW010000379.1 GCA_030948155.1 Candidatus Dormiibacterota bacterium
GCCGAGGCCAAGCGCCAGCTTTTCGGCCGGGTGGGCATCGACCTGCTCGCTGGTCCCACCGAGGTCCTCGTGATCGCCGACGACTCAGTCGATGCCGAGCTGGTCGCCACCGACCTCCTCGGCCAGGCCGAGCATGGACCAACCTCTCCGGCAGCGCTCATCACCACCAGTGAGAGCCTGGGTCAGGAGACGCTGAGGGAGGTCGAGCGCCAGCTCCAGACCCTGCCCACAGCCGAGATTGCCGGGGCCGCCTGGCGGGACTTCGGCCGGGTACTGGTGGTCCAGGATCGGGAGGAGGCGGCCCAGGAAGCCGATCTCCTCGCGTACGAGCACGTCGAGGTGCTGACCAGCGAACCGCGATGGTTCCTCGATCGACTGAGGAACTACGGCGCGCTCTTCCTCGGACCGGAGACCAACGTCGCATACGGGGACAAGGTCATCGGAACCAACCACACGCTGCCCACGAGGGGCGCCGCCCGGAGCACGGGCGGACTCTGGGTGGGGAAGTTCCTCAAGACGGTCACCTATCAGGAGGTCGATCCCGAGGCGTCGGCGTTGCTCGGTGAATACTGTTCGCGTCTGTGCGAGCTCGAGGGTTTCTGGGCCCACAAGGCACAGGCCGACCTCCGGGTCAGGAGGCACAGCGGACAGAGCCGCGCGGCCGAAGGGTGACAGCGCCGCCCATCCCGCCGGAAGTCTTTCAATTGACGACTCCACACCAACCGGTGTGGAAGATGGCCATCCGCGGCACCCTTGGTCCGCGCCCAACCGGCCAGTGGTGAAGCGCGCCTTCGAGGGGCGCCACGCGGTCGTCACCGGGGCGGGGCGTGGCATCGGTCGGGGGACGGCCGTCGCTCTCGCCGGCGCGGGCGCCACCCTGTCGCTCGCATCACGTACAACCACAGAGCTGGAGGAGACGGCGGAGATCATCCTGTCCTCTGGCGGCAAGGCTCACGTATTGCCGGTGGACATTCGTGATCCGGCCGGGGTGGATGCGGCCTTCCAACAGGCGGCGCAGCTGCAGCCACCGGACCTCCTGGTGACCGCCGCGGGGATCAACCGGCCGGGGCCTCTCGTGGAGATCGGGATCGGGGAGCTGAGCGGTGTCATCGAGACCAACGTTCTTGGCACTCTCTGGGCCTGCCGAGCCTTCGCCAGCACGGTGATTCCGCTGCGGCTCCCCGCTGCCGTTGTGACAGTCTCTTCGCAGATGGGATCGGTCGGCTATCCTGGCCGGGCCGTCTACTGTGCCAGCAAGCATGCGGTCAACGGACTGACCAAATCCTTGGCTTTGGAATGGGCCCCACACCGAATTCGAGTGAACGCCGTCGCACCCACGTTCATCAAGACACCGCTTACCGAACCGATGTTCAGGGATGCCCAGTTCTTGAAGGAGGTTCTCTCACGCATCCCGGCCGGCCGCTTGGGCGAGGTGGAAGACGTGGTCGGCGCCATTTGCTTCCTACTTTCTGATGAAGCCAGATTAATAACTGGCCACGTACTGGCTGTCGATGGAGGCTGGACGGCTCAGTAGACATTGGACAGTCTCGCTGGTCGCTGCCACCCCAAGTGTTCGTTGTAAGCCCGCGAATGTGTACCAATGAGCGTCCGGACACTTTCCTAAACCCATTGGTGAGTGACCAGCCCCAGCGCTACGAGCGGCAACCCCTTCGATCGCGGCCTAGTCCAGTGGTGGTCAGCCAGTGCCAGCCCCGTCTCGGGCTGCGTCGTATGTCCATTCGAGACTAATGCTGATCGCAGTCGCAGACGAGGAGCCAGTCCTCAGTCTGGCGTACCCAGACCTCGCGTCCGGCAGATTCGGAGGGCGGAGTATCCCTTGAGCTGGCCTCGCGGTCACGCGGACGCTCTGACATTGGCTGGCATCGGTTCGAGCGGATCACGGATCGAATGAGGTGGCCCGACAGGGAAGTCCGGGTAGCCCCGGGGTAGGGGAATGGCGCCGGCCAGGGGTCGTTGGCCGAACCCGGCCATCGGGGCTCTCGGAGGGTCGAGGTGGCGGCCGGAGGTCGGCGGACTGAGCTCGGCTCCATCTTGACAAACAAATTGGCGCCGAGCATACTGGCCCAGGAAGGGAGAGAGAGAGGCGTCTCCCGTCATTTGACGGACTTGCCTTGCGGCACAGCCGGAGGGAGACCCAATGGACGTAACGCGGCGTGTGGCACTCAAGTGGGCCGGCGGATTGGCGCTGAGCGCTGGAGCGCTAAGTTCGCTGATCGAGGCGTGTGGGGGCGGTACTTCGACCAGCACCAGTTCGGCCAAGAAAGTGAGCTCCGGAACCGTTCGCTGGCGTACCGACGTCTCTTATGTGATCAGCGATCAGAAGGTGCTGGACGCTGGCAAGGTGGATCTGCCGAAGCTAGTCGTGGAGTCGTCTCCGGTGGACTATACGGCCGCCGGGTTTACCGCGATGCGGCTGTCGATTCAGTCCCGGCTCACCGATCTGTTGGTTGCGAAGAGCCCCAAGTTCCTGTTTCTGGATCCACTGCTCAAGTCCAAGCTGCTAAGGCCACTCGACGACTACTACGACGCCTACAACTGGAAGCACTACCTCAATCAGCCTTCGACCAAGCACGCGACGCGCGACGGCCATATCTGGATGGCGACGACGTACCTTGAACTTCCTGGGCTCACGTACAGGAAGTCCACCTTGAGCAAGTTGGGCCTCCAACCTCCTCAAACCTGGGCGGACTTCCTGATGACTCTCCAGGAGCTCAAGGGTCCTGGTCAGATCCCTATCACGGTAGGTACGCGTGGCTTCAGCTTCCTCATGCTCCTGCACAACCAGCTGTGGTCCGGTATCGACCCGAAGTCGATAGAGCAAGTGATCTTTGGCAGTGGCAAGTGGACCGATCCGGCCCCCGTCGCCGCTGCCGGGGCGATGGTCGAACTGTGGGACAAAGGGTACATCGATAAAGACGCGCTTTCGATTCAGCTTGGAGACGCCGCAGAGCGCTTTCTGGCAGGCAAGGCGGCGCTGAACGTGACGGGAAGTTGGTTCTACGCAACCATGAAGAAGCAGCTGGGCGACGACTGGGACATGCTGACGCCGCCCGGTCCCGGCGGTAAGCCGACGTGGTCGGTCGGCGAGGACCAGGGAATGGTCATTCCAGCGAACGCCAAGGACGCCGATGCTGCCGCGGCCTGGTTGAACTACATGGTCACCGGGAACGGTGTCAAGGCCCTGCAGGATGCCGGCAACCTGGTGGCAAGCAATGCCTTCTCCGGGCAAGCGATCCCGCAGGTCGCCCATCTACCCACCACGACGTCGACGTCCTCCGTATATCTCTTCGGCTGGCTGC
>JALZAW010000380.1 GCA_030948155.1 Candidatus Dormiibacterota bacterium
CGGCCGTGACCGAAAGCAGTACCAGCACCAGCCCGGCTACAGCCTGGCGCCACCAGCCGAGGCTGAGCTGTCGAAGGATTCTGAGCGTTCTGCCCTACGTCCTTGGCGTCACGCGAGATATGCCTGCGGGTTCACCCAGCTCCCGTTGTACAACACGCCGAAGTGGAGGTGAGCGCCTGTCGAGTAACCGGTCGAGCCCTCGTTGCCTATGATGTCGCCCCGGTTCACGTGCTGCCCGATGCCGACGTTGACAGCTGAGAGGTGGGCGTAGTAGGTGGTGAAGCCACCAGCATGCGTGATGATCACGTGGTTGCCGTAGCCGCCGCCGCAGCTCCAGAAGCCCTCGCTGCAGCCCGTCACCACATCGCTCACGATGCCCATGTCCGCGGCCGCGATCGGTGTTCCCCAGGCAGCTCCGATGTCGATCCCCTGGTGGAAGTGGCGGCTGGGGCAGTTGGGATCGTAAGGCTCGCCGAGAAGGTCGCTACAGCCAAAGCCCTGGGTGATGTAACCCTGTTCCGGCCAGCCCAGCCGGCCGGCTCCGCCACCGCCGGAGTTGCCACCACCGCCGCCGGCGGCGGCTCGCTGGGCGGCTTCCTGACGAAGGCGCTCGAGTTCGGCCGCATACTGAGCCTGCAGTTCTTTCGCCCTCTGGGCTGTGCGCTCGTTCTCGGCACTTTGGACTGCGGCCTGCTCCTTGTACTGCGCCGCCAGCGATTGCTCATAGGCCAGCACGGACCGCTGGTCGCCCAGGGACTTGTCAAGCGCTGCCTTCTGGTCCTTTTGCTGCTTCAGAAGGGCAGCCTGCTCCTGGCGGCGGGTCTGCTGCTGGGCTTCCAGCTGGCGCACCTGCTCTTTGTCCGCCTGGAGGCCCTTGACCTGTCTCTGGTCGGAGTCGATGATCTGCTGCATGATCGCCACCCGGTCCACCATGTCGGTGAAACTCCGCGAGGTCACCAGTACCTCCACGTAGTTGAGCTCGCCGTGCTTCGTGAGCTCCCGGGCTCGCTGATCCAGCAGCTGCTGCTTCAGGGTTATCTGCTGGTCGCGGCGGGTGATGTCAGCCCCCGTGTAGCGCAAATCCCGTTCGGTCTTGGCCAGCTTTAGGCTGGTGTCAGCGATCGCCTTCTTCTGCTGCTCGATCTGCGCCGAGAGCTGCTTGATCAGCTCCTGCGCCACGCGCTCCTTCTCCTGAGCATCAGCCAGGCTCTGCTGAAGTTGTTGGAGCAGTGCCTCGACGTCCTTCTTGTGCTGATCGTTCTGTTTGATCTGTTGGCAGATCGGATCGTTGGGGTCGCAGTCTGCCAGCGCGGCCCTGGGCACGAAGGCAGTGGTCAGCAACGGGCCCACGATCAGCAGCAGGAGAAGTGACCGCAATGCCTGATCAGAGTCTCACGAAGCGGCGGACGCTGATGAAGCTCCCCACCAGCCCCAGCCCGCTGCCCAACGCCAGCATCTCCAGCCCCAGCGGGACCACGAAGCTGGGATCGTACGCGAGAGGCAGGAAAAACAAATCCTGCTGGAAGCGCGCGACAAAGGGCCTGTAGGTGGCGAGAAGAACCGCCGCCGCCAGGGCCGCGGCTATCATTCCCGTCAGCCAGCCCTCGATCAGAAAAGGCCGGCGGACGAACCACTCAGTGGCTCCCACCAGCTTCATCACCTCTATCTCTCGCCGACGATGATAGACAGCCGTGCGAATGGTGTTCATCACGATCACCACAGAGATCAGCAGAAGCACCGCGAAAAGGCCCAGGCCGGCGATTGTCAAATAGTTGGAAAGCCGCACCATGTTGGCGATGAAGTCGCCCTGATAATCGGTCGGGTTGGTCCGATCGGCGCCGCGCCAGTTTCGCGCCAGGCCGTCGATGGTGCTCACCTCAGAGAGCTGCCGTACCGAAACCTCGATTTTGGCCGGCACCGGATTGCTGTCCAGCTGCTGCAGCAGTTGCTGGTTGCGAGGATCGCTGGCAAACCGGCGCAGTTCCTCCTCCTTGCTGACAAAGCGGACGTTGGTCACCTCCGGGCGCTCCCGCAGATCCGCCATGAAATCGCTGACCGACGCCAGCGGAGTTCCGTCCGCAACACTGATGCTGATCACGCTCACCCGCTGCTTGTAGCCTTCCAGGACCTGGCTCAGCGCATGGCCGAGCAGCAGGCTCGCCCCCCCCAGCAGCAGGATGAGCATTATCGACAGTACAGCGGCTACCGTGACGCCCCCGTTGCGCCAGAAGCCCTGCCAGCCGCTGTTAGAGGTGAACAGCAGCTGCCGGAAGAACCTCATGGTACCTCCCCGATCGGTCGTCTCTCACGACCTGGCCGCCGTCGATGGCGATCACCCGCCGCCGAAGCATGTCGACTATCTCTCGGTTGTGAGTGGCCATCACCACTGTCGCCCCGCCAGCGTTGATGCGCAGGAACAATTGCATGATCTCCCAGGCGGTGGCGGGATCCAGGTTTCCGGTCGGCTCGTCCGCCAGGATGAGTCGCGGCGCATGCACGAGAGCGCGGGCGATGGCGACCCGCTGCTGTTCGCCACCGGAAAGCTCGCTGGGATACTTGCGCCGCTTGTCTTCGAGGCCGACAGTTGCCAAGGCCTCGCTGGCCCGAGCGGAAACCACACGACTCGACTCGCCCAGGACGCGAAGAGCAAAGGCCACGTTCTCGTAGACGGTGAGTCGCGGCAGCAGCTTGTAATCCTGGAAAACCAGGCCCACCTGGCGCCGAAAGTGTGGCAGCCGCCAGCGCTTCATGCGGCCCAACTCCAAACCGTTGATGAAGATCTTGCCCTTGCTGGGCTTCTCTTCCCGGATCAGTAGGCGCACGAGCGTGGACTTGCCGGCGCCCGAGGGACCGACCAGAAACAGGAACTCGCCGGCCGGGACTTCCAGCGAAATGTCGCGCAGCGCCAGCGTGCCGTTCGGATATCGCTTCCAGACGTGCTGCAAGCTGATGACCGGCCTGGAATTGAAACGTGGAGCTAGGATCATGGGTGCTGGGACGAAATTGTGACGAGTGCAGGAACCTTCAGCCGTGCGAGGGACGGCCGCCAAGCGCCAGTATAGACCTGGCCTCAGTCCGGGTCAACGCCGATAAGCCTTGGCCCCCTTCAGGACGGCGTACTGGACGCGCTAGCCCTCGGCCAGCCGCCAGCGAAGCCAGCCTTCCAGGAAGGGCTCGAGTTGACCGTCCAGCACAGCCTGGGCGTTGCCGACCTCGACGCCCGTCCGCACGTCCTTGACCATGGTGTACGGCTGCAGAACGTAATTGCGAATCTGGCTGCCGAACTCGGCAGGCATCACGTCCCCACGCAATTCGTCCC
>JALZAW010000381.1 GCA_030948155.1 Candidatus Dormiibacterota bacterium
TCAGCACGACGGCATGCACCAAATATCGGCTGACTGCCGGCAAAAGCCGCTACCCCCCCTGAAGACGCTCGTCCCACCGGGACGTGCGAAAAAAGTCTGGCCCAACCTACCAAAGCCGGACCCGCCACGTCAAACCCGGTCGTTAACCAGCCCGGCTCAAACCCGAATCAGAGTGCTGAAGGCAAGCTCATAGGTGCTTCTGAGGCGGCACTCAGCGACCACTCCTATAATCCGGGTCTGAGCCGTGGGAGCCGGCCAAAGGCGCCTTCCGCGCCGGGCCTGCGAATCCTCCCGGGCAGGAGGCAGCCGCGCGTGAAGGATTCGACCCTGCTCTCGGAGGTGCAGAGGGTTTCGGAGCCGGTTCTGGCCAACGTTTCGCGCGCGATCGTGGGCAAGGACGAGGAGCTGCGACTCTGCCTGGTCACGCTCCTCTGCCAGGGTCACCTCCTGATCGAGGACGTGCCGGGCGTGGGCAAGACCATGCTGGCCAAGGCGCTCGCCCGCTCCCTCGATTGCAGCTTTCGGCGCATCCAGTTCACACCCGACCTGCTGCCCTCGGATGTGACCGGGGTCCGCGCCTACAATCAGAAGGAGTTCGAGTTCGAGTTTCGGCCGGGCCCGGTCTTCGCTCAGATCCTGCTCGCGGACGAGATCAATCGCGCCACGCCGAAGACGCAGGCGGCGCTGCTGGAGTCGATGGAGGAGCACCAGGTCACGGTCGACGGCGAGACCCACCTCCTGCCCCGACCCTTCATGGTCATGGCCACCCAGAACCCGATCGAGTACTCGGGCACCTTCCCGCTGCCCGAGGCCCAGTTGGACCGCTTCTTCATGAAGGTGCGCCTGGGCTACCTGACCGCGAAGGAGGAGGCCAACCTCCTGGGCAAGGACAAGGTGGAGTCCCCATTCGATGAGCTGCAGCCGGTGGTCTCTCCAGACGAGCTGCAGGCGGCGCAGGGCGCGGTGCGCGACGTGTTCGTCAAGCCCGAGCTCAAGGACTACTGCGCGCGCCTGGTGGAGCGCACCCGCAGCCATCCCGAGATCGCGCTCGGCGCCAGCACCCGCGGCACCATCAACCTCTTCCGCGCCGCCCAGGCGCGAGCGGCCGTGCAGGGCCGTTCGTACGCGGTGCCGGACGACATCAAGGCCCTGGCCGAGCCGGTTCTCGGACACCGCCTGATCCTGCGGCCCAACGCCGAGATGCAAGGCGCCAGCCCGGCTCGGATCCTGGGCCAGCTGCTGGAGTCGGAGCCGGTGCCCCAGCACGGATTCGACGCGTGAGGCCGCCTCGGCAGGAGTGAGGAGAGAGGCCCTGAGCGGCGCATGACGCGGATCGTCCTCGGTCTGAGCCTTGCCCTCCTGCTCGGCTTTGCCTGGCTGACCGGCATCCGGCCCGCGTTCGCCCTGGCCTACGCGCTGCTCCTGCTGTTCGTCCTGGCCTGGGCGTGGCCGAGGCTGGCCGCCCGCGGCATCCGCCTGCGGCGCACGCTGGACGCTGGCCGGCCGACTGTGGGAGAGACGTTCGAGGAGACCTTCGAGGTCTCGAAGCGAGGCGTGGTGCCAGCGCCATGGGTGGAGATCGCCGACCTCAGCCGGGTCCGCGAGTACCACCCCGGGCGGGTCATCTCGCTGGGCAAGAATCGCGTCAGCTGGGTCTCCCGTGGTGTCTATCGACAGCGGGGCTGGGTCACGTTCGGGCCGACCATGATCCGCCTGACCGAGCCCTTCGGCCTGTTCAAGAACGAGTTCCGGCTCAGCGCCACGAACCGCGTCCTGGTCTATCCCCGGATCCGCTCGGTGCCGGAGCTGCTGATGCCCGCGACCCACCACGCCGGCGTCTCCCAACGGCTCGGCAACTGGGCCGACTATCCGCCGGAGACGGGAGGAGTGCGGGAGTACGCGCCGGGCGATGCCTATTCGCGCATCCACTGGCCGCTGAGCATCAAGCACGAGCAGCTCATGAGCAAGACGTTCGAGCAGCCGTTGACCGCGGACATCTGGGTGGTCTTGGACCTGCACCGCGACGTGCAGGCGGGTGACGGCGAGGAGTCCACCCTGGAGTATGCGGTGAGCCTCGCCGCCTCCCTCTGCATGCAGGTCCATGAGCGCGGACGCCGGGTCGGCCTGCTGGCCAACGATGCCCGGGGCACGGTGCTGGAGCCGCACCGCGCCACCCGCCAGGACCGAGTGCTGATGGATTACATGGCAATAGCCGAGGCCGACGGACCCCAGCCGCTGGCCCGCTCCCTGATCTGGGAGCGGCTCCGCCGCCTACCCAAGCGCGCCGTGGTGGTGATCACCGCCAGCGCCGATCCGGCCTGGGTCCAGGCGATGTTGGCGGTCCGAGGCCGGGGCAGCTCCTCCATCGCCTTCTACCTCGACGGGCCCAGCTTCGGCGGCTCGGGCCGGAACCTGAGCTTCGACCTCGGTTCCGAGGTCGACCTGTACGTCGTGCGCCAGGGCGACGATTTCGCCCGCCTGCTCCGGACCCGAGATGCAGTTCGCCTGGTCTAGGCTCGGCGAGGTGCGCCGGCGCCTACCCGCCGGCAGCCTGGCCGCGGCGGGCCTGGTGGCCATGATCCTCCTCGTCATCGGGTCGTCCACGGTGCTGGCGAATTGGGTCCCTGGCTCGATCGTCCTGCCCAAGGTGGCATTGCTGGCCGGACTGCTGATGGCGATCCTGGCAGTGATCCCACGCGTGCCCTGGGCGGCGGCCGTGGGCCTGGGCCTGGTCCTGGCCCCGATCGCCGCGTACATCGCTGCTTCGGGCACGATCGCCCAGAGCCACCCCGGCGATCCCACAGATCCCCAGGGTCTGGCCGCGGTCTGGTATCAGCGCCTTCTGACGGGCGAGGCCGCTTCGGACATGGGCTTTTACCTCTTCCTCCTGGGCATAGTCGCGTGGGTGGCCGGCGGCTGGCTGGCCTGGTGCACACTGCGCTGGCGCCTGCCGCTCCTCGGCCTCCTGCCGGGGGCCCTGCTCTTCGCTACCAACGTGCTCAACTTCCCGGCGGGCCAGAACGCCTACGTGCTTTTCTTCCTCGTTTTCACGCTCGGCCTGCTGCTGTGGATCACCTACCAACGCTCGCTGCTGACCGCCGCCCGGCGCCGGGCCAAGCTCAGCGGCGACGCCCGCTGGGACTTCTGGGAGTCAGGGGTCGTGGTCACGCTCGTTGTCGTCGTCCTCGGCATCTTCCTCCCGCCTCTGTCCTCGGTCGACCGGACGGTGGACATCGCCAGCGGTGGCTTCGAGGGCTGGGCGGAGCTGCAGCAGCGGCTCAACCACCCCGTCGCCTTCGGCACAGGCGCGGCCACGGG
>JALZAW010000382.1 GCA_030948155.1 Candidatus Dormiibacterota bacterium
GACCCCAGGTCCACAATCTGGGCGACCTCTGCGCTGGACTCCGACCTTTGAAACGCCAAAGGTGTTTTAGACAGTTGTCGTGTCTGCTGCAGAGTAGCGCCTTGGACAGAACCCTCGAGGAATGGACCGAAGTCGAGCGCCAGCTCCAGACCCTGCCCACAGCTGGGATTGCTGGTGCTGCCTGGCGCGACTACGGCACGGTTCTAGTGGTCCAGGATCTCGAGGCAGCGGCCCAGGAAGCCGATCGACTGGCGTTCGAGCACGTCGAGGTTCTGACCAGGGAGCCGCGCTGGTTCCTCGACCGGCTTCGGAACTACGGCGCTCTCTTCTTGGGACCGGAGACCAACGTCGCATACGGGGACAAGGTGATTGGCACCAATCACACCCTGCGGACCAGAGGCGCCGCCCGCTACACCGGAGGCCTATGGGTGGGCAAGTTCCTAAAGACGGTCATCTATCAGGAGGTCGATCCCATGGCCAGGAGGTCGATCCCATGGCCTCGGCGACGATCGGCGAGTACTGTTCGCGACTCTCCGAGCTTGAGGGATTCTCGGCCCACAAGGCCCAGGCAGACCTCCGAGTCAGGCGGCACAGTGCTCAATCGGCGTCTCAAGCAATCGGCGAAGTACAGCGTCGGCATGAATTGGGAGGCGAAACGTCTCATCACCCAGGCCGGTAGTCGGTTCGCCAATGAAGGCCGCGCGCCCGCCCGCGGGGCCACTCCGGCCCGCGGGTTGCGGTACCTGTGGACTCAGCGCGACCCTTGGGCCGCTTCGCTCGCGGCCTTGCTTGGCGGGCCGCGGAGGATCCAGGCCAACCCGACGGCGACGACACTCCCGACGCCTGGGCCGATGACGTAGGCCCACCAGTCGGTCCAATGACCGCCGATCAGGGCCGGCCCCAGGGAGCGGGCCGGGTTCATTGAGGCCCCGGTAATCGGTGCGGCCCATAGACCAGCCAGGATGATGTAGCCGGCAATCGCCAGCGCCGCGTTGGGACCGATATTGCGGGCACCAGAGGCGGTGCCGAGGATCACGCTGATCAGACCGGCCGTCAGCACGGCCTCGATCAGCGTCGTGGTGGCGGCGCTAATGCCTGGGCCGGGCTCCGTAGCCCCAAGCTGCCCGATGTTTCCGAACGTAGCCCGCAGAAAGCCGGCGGCGAGGATGCTGCCAGCAAGCTGCGCGGCCACGTAACCGGGCGCCCTTCGCCACGGAAAGTTGCCTCTCAGCACGAATGAGATGGTGACCGCTGGGTTGAGGTGGGCGCCGCTGATAGTCCCCATGAAGTAGATGACGGACATGACCATGAGCCCAGGAGCGACCACCTGGGCGTCTAGTGGGACCTGGCCGTGGCTCCTGGCGTTGACCACTGTGGCGCCGGCGGCGACCAGAACCAGGAAGAATGTGCCGATCATCTCGGAGAAGAGGCGGCGCCACTCGTACGCTGGGTTGTGGAAGTCTCGGGTCCAGGGTGTTTGAAGCCCGACCGGTTCTCGGAGGTGGAGAGGCTCGGGCTCGTGTCGAGGTGGCAACGGCTGCATGCGGACTCCCTTTGTCAGATACCCACGCAAGTCAACAGTGACCCTCGTAGATGAATCGCCTCGTACGAGAATAGCGGTCACGTCCACATCTGCTCGGCAATGGCGGAGCTGGGACCTGCTAGCCTCGAGAGGCACGTAAGTTCTGGCCGACCCGAGCAAATGGAGGATGATCTGTGGCTGGCGAACACTGGAAGGATGAGCCCGAAGCGGAGGATCTGCCTGCAGCTGAGTCCTATCTCTCATTGCTGGTCAGGCCGATCGCGGCCGCCAAGCTGGTCAAGGCTCTGCGCAAAGAACAGACGCTGAAACACTATGCGGCTAAGGACATTCTGCGAGCCTCGGGGCTGCCGCTGCTGGGCGTGGACGACTCGCAGGTCGCCGCCGACCTCGAGAAGGTTAAGTCCGGCAAGAAGCTGTCGCCCGTGCTGTTGGTCCGGGGCCTGCCATTGTGGGTCGCTGACGGCTACCACCGGGTCTGTGCGAGCTATTACCTCGACGAGAAGTCCCAGGTGCCCTGTCGGATCGTCGCCAGGAAGTCGGCTCTCCGATAGCGTTCGGTCCCCAGGTTGGCCAGGTAGGACAGCTCCCGACGCCAACACCAGGCGGGACCCGCTCGCCACGTCCACCGGCGCAAGGTCGTCGCGGAAGCCAATGCCCAGCCAGTCGAGCTCGATCCGCTCACCTCGCCGACGCGGTTCAGCGCCACGACCACGCGCTGCCGCCGGCAACCGAATGTGGTCGAGCCGTCCAACACGATCGGACACGCTGAGCTAGCTCCCCCACCAAATTCCGCTTCACCTGGCCCGACGCCTCGTTTGCTGGCTTGCACCACGGGCCACTGATTCCCATGACGGATCCACTTACGAGACGCCCGGCTGGGGCATCGGGCGCCATGACGACGAGACGTCATAGGCTGACGGCCACTGACATGGGATGTAGCGGCGGGACCGATACTGATGAGGTGAAGATCCGAATTGAGGCCTCACGCCTCCATGGGAGGTTCTGCGGTCCCAGTCCTGATCTCCCGGCAATCAGAACTTCGATGTCTCGGCCCAACGCCATCACAAGGACCGCAGAGGGGTACCTCGTGTCAGAAATCAAGGACAACCGGAGCGGAGGCGTGACAGGAGCGAACAGGAGACTCGATCCGCCCGGCGGCACCGCCACGTTGGCCGGGCGCCAGGTTGCTCGCATCGGCTTTGGTGCCATGCAGCTTCCCGGGCCGGGCGTGTGGGGCCCACCCCGCGACCGGGACACGGCCCTGGCCGTGCTACGCCGGGCTGTCGAGCTGGGTGTCAACCACATCGACACTGCCCAGTACTACGGGGCCGCCGTCTCCAACGAGCTGATCCACGCCGCCCTCCACCCCTACCCCGACGACCTGGTGCTCGTGAGCAAGATCGGCGCAGAGCGCGACGACCAGGGCAGCTGGACCGTTGCCCAACGGCCCGAGCAGCTGAGGGCCGCGGTGGAGGCCAACCTCCGCAGCTTGGCTGTAGAGCAGATGGATGTGGTCAACCTGCGCCTGATGGACGCCGGAGGGGGCACCCAGGCGCCGGGCGCCGAGCGCGTTGAGTTGGACAGCCAACTGGCCGAGATGATTTCGCTGCGCGACGAGGGAAAAATCGGCGCCATTGGAGTGAGCAACATCACCGTCGACGAGCTCCACCAAGCCCTCCCCGTCGGCATTGCCTGCGTACAGAACGCCTACAGCGTCCTCGACCGCTCGGGCGAGCCGCTCCTCGACCTGTGCCGGGAGCACAAC
>JALZAW010000044.1 GCA_030948155.1 Candidatus Dormiibacterota bacterium
CAGTACCCTTCCGCCAACCTGGTGCTCCAAGTTCTTGAACTGACCCCGCCGCTCCTGGCAGAGCTCCATCATCGCGCCCACGAACTGGCTTGGCGTCATCACCGAAGCGCGGACGAACGGTTCCTCCAGGTACTCGACGGCTGTCGGGTCCGGCAGGTGGGCCGGGTTGTCGACCACTTGCATACCGCCCTTTTTCAGGTAGACCCGGTATTCCACTGTCGGTGCCGTCGTGATGAGCTCGAGGTTGAACTCGCGCTCCAGCCGCTCCTGCACGATCTCCATGTGGAGCAGACCCAGGAAACCGCAGCGGAAGCCGAAGCCCAGAGCTGCGGAGTTCTCTGCCTCGAAGACGAGTGACGCGTCGTTCAGCTGGAACTTGTCCAGCGCCTCCTTCAAATCTTGATAGCCGTCAGACTCCGTCGGGAAAATGCCTGCGTAAACCATTGGCTTCACCGCGCGGTAGCCGGGCAGGGGACCGGCGGCCGGGTTGCGCTCGTCGGTAACCGTATCGCCCACCCGGGCCGAGTTGACGTTCTTGATGGCGGCCGTCAGGTAGCCCACCTCGCCCGCCGTCAGCACCCGGCCGGCGTGCATGCCGGGTGTGAACCAACCCACTTCGTCCACCTCGTGCACAGTCCCCGTGTTCATCATCCGCACCTTCATGCCCGGCCGGATCTCACCGTCGACAACGCGCACATAGACGATGACGCCCCTGTAGGCGTCGTAGTGAGAGTCGAAAACCAGCGCTCGCAGCGGCCTCGCTGGTTCGCCAACGGGCGCCGGCACCTGCGACACTATCGCTTCCAGGATGTCGTCGATGCCTAGGCCCTGCTTGGCGGAGGCGAAGATAACGTTTGCCCGCTCGATTCCAGTGATCTGGACGATCTCCTCCGCCACCAGGTCCGGTTGAGCCGCGTCGAGGTCGATCTTGTTCACCACTGGGACTATGTGTAGGTTTGCCTCCACAGCTTGGTAGAGGGTCGCCAGCGTCTGCGCTTCAATTCCCTGGGCGGCGTCCACTACCAGCAGCGCTCCTTCGCAGGCGTTCAGTGAGCGCGAGACTTCATAGGAAAAATCCACGTGACCGGGAGTGTCAATCAGGTTCAGCTCGTAAATCTGGCCATCGGTGGCCTGGTAGCTCATCCTGACGGCTTGCAGTTTGATGGTGATTCCACGCTCGCGTTCCAAATCAAGCGTGTCCAGGTGTTGATCGGTGAGCTCCCTGCGGCTGACGGCCCCAGTCTTCTCCAGGAGTCGGTCCGCCAGCGTGGACTTGCCGTGGTCGATGTGCGCGATGATGCAGAAGTTGCGGGTCAGAGACTGCGGCACCGGCTCCATGCTAGGTGAGCGTCGAGCGCCATCTTGAGGCCGGTCCAGTTGACAAGCACCAGTGTCAACGCCTAGAACGGAGAGACCGGATTTGCCAGCAGCTGTGCAGGTCACCACCAAGTAAGGGAGGAGTGCTGATGGACGAGCGCGGAAAGATCGGGCCGGAGGAACCACTCGCGGGTCACCTGGGAGGCACACCCGGCGAGCGGCCAGAGTCAATCCCGGAGGTGGGCGCCGAGCCCGTCACCAGAGGGGAGCCGCCCGCAGGGCACCTGGGAGGGACGCCGGGTGAGCGGCCCCAGCCAATTGCGGCGGGGCTGGGGGCACAATCGTCGGAGCCGGAGGTTCTGCCCGGGCGGCCAGCAGCGGCGTCCGTCGATGAGGCCGGCGTGCGGTCCGCCGGCCGGGCCACGCACGCACCCTCAGGGCTCCTCAATGGCATCTTCGGCGATGCGCTGGCGGAGTTCTTCGGCACCCTCTGTCTGATAGCGTTCGGCGACGGCGTTGTCGCGGTGGCAGTCGCCGCATTGAACCAGTCGGGTCGTGGCGCCAACAACTTCCTCTCGGCCGGGGACTGGCTGCTGATCACCTGGGGGTGGGCCCTGGCGGTGACATTCGGCGTCTATGTGGCAGGCGGCGTGACCGGTGCCCACATCAATCCTGCAGTCACCCTCGCCTTCACGCTTCGGGGTGACTCGCCCTGGTCGAAGCTGCCGATCTACTGGCTGGCCCAGGTGGCCGGCGCGTTTGTGGGCGCGGCGCTGGTGTTGCTTGTCTACCACGACGCCATCTCCAGTTTCGAGAACGCCAAGCATGTCGGTCATGCCGGGACCTTCGGCATCTTCGCCACCTCCCCCGCTCCCTACTTCAATGGCGGTTGGTTCGGACCGCTGATCGATCAGATCGTCGGCACTGCTTTCTTGCTCATCTTCGTCGCCGCCCTGGGCGACCGGCGTAATCTGGCTCCCAAGAGCAACCTGACCCCATTACTGGTGGGTCTGGCGGTGGCCGCCATCGGCATGTCCTACGGCCCCAACGCCGGCTACGCGATCAACCCGGCGCGTGATTTCGGACCCCGTCTTCTGGCCTTCGTCGCCGGCTGGGGCGACAGCGCCTTTCCGGGCGTCAACGGCTACTTCTGGATCCCGATAGTCGGTCCGCTCATCGGCGGTGTTGTAGGGATCTTCGCCTACGAGTTCCTCATCCGGCGGGTCCTCGTCGCCCGAGGTGTGCTGGAGGCGACCGACTGATGCCGGTGCGCTCAGCAGCCCGACCGGCAGCCAATACGCGGAGTGGGAGGCGGACCATGCCTAAGTACGTCGGCGCTGTCGATCAGGGCACTACCGGCACCCGATTCATGGTGTTCAACCACGGGGGCGGTGTCGTCGCCAGCGCCTATGCCGAGCACAAGCAGATCACCCCGGAGCCGGGCTGGGTGGAGCACGACCCGATGGAGGTCTGGCGCAACACCCAACAGGTGACGAAGAAAGCGCTCAGGAGCGCCAAGCTCAAGGCTTCCGATCTGGCCGCCATCGGCATCACCAACCAGCGCGAGACGGCAGTCGTCTGGGATCGCAGGACGGGCGAACCGATCCACAACGCCATCGTGTGGCAGGACACCCGCACCCGCCAGCTCTGCGAGAAGCTGATTGACGACGGCGTCGAGCCGCTGGTCAAAAAGAAGACTGGGCTGGTAGTGGCCACCTACTTCTCAGGTCCGAAGGTGAGCTGGATGCTCGACAAGGTGAGGGGGGCCCGGAAGCGGGCGGAAAATGGCGAGCTCGCCTTCGGGACCATGGACAGCTGGGTCATCTGGTGGCTGACCGGCGGCCCCAATGGGGGCGTCCACATCACCGACTACACCAACGCCTCCCGCACGATGCTGATGGACCTGAGGAAGCTGGACTGGGACGACGAGCTGCTGGGCAAGCTAGGGGTCCCGCGCGCCATGCTGCCGGAAATTCGACCCTCCAGTGATCCCGAGACCTACGGCACCACGCGCCGTGACGGTCCGGTCGGCGGCGAGGTCCCTGTCTGCGCCGACCTCGGCGACCAGCAGGCGGCTGTATTCGGCCAGACGTGCTACAACGTCGGCGAGGCCAAGAACACCTACGGCACTGGCAATTTCCTGCTTCTCAACACAGGCACCAAGCCAGTCCCCTCGCGAAGCGGTCTCCTGACAACACCCGCCTACGGCCTGGCCAAGGGCCAAGCCATCTACGCGCTGGAGGGATCGATCGCAGTCACCGGTGCGGCCATCCAGTGGCTGCGCGACAATCTCGGGCTGATCAAGAGCGCTCCGGAGTGCGACAGGCTTGCCGAACAGGTCGAGGACTCCGGGGGCGCCTACTTCGTACCCGCCTTCTCAGGTCTCTTCGCTCCCCATTGGGACATGTACGCCCGGGGCGCGCTGGTCGGGCTGACCGGCTACGTCGACAAGCGCCATATCGCGCGCGCCACGCTGGAGTCCATCTGCTACCAGAGCCGCGATGTGGCAGTTGCGATGGAGAAGGACTCGGGGGTCAAGCTCACGACGCTCAAGGCGGACGGCGGGGCGACCAAGAGCGAGCCGCTGATGCAGCTGCAGGCCGACATCCTGGGCACGCCAGTGGTCAGGCCAACAGTGAACGAGACGACCGCCCTGGGGGCGGCTTACGGCGCCGGTCTGGCGACCGGGTTCTGGGCCAATCTCGACGAACTGCGCAAGAACTGGAAAGCTGACAAGACGTGGGAGCCGCGCTGGAGCAAGGACCAGCGGGAGAGCGGCTACGCCAACTGGCAGCGCGCCGTGCAGCGCACTCGGGACTGGGTCCAGCGGGGCTCCTCACCGGCGAAGGCAAGCTCGCGCAAGACAGCAGCCAAGCCTGCGAGCAGGAGAGCCAAGAAGTAAATCAACCGGCAGGGGAGGCACACCTCCCCTGCCGGACACCCCGGGCTTTGCGCGTAACGCCCAGATAGCGCGGCTAGGGCTCGTCGATCAGTGGGTGGACGCGGGCCAATTCCGCCTGGCGCTCGCGATGATAATCAGCGTCGAGAGCGGACCCGAAAAGGCGTTCATCCCTCGCCACTTTCAGCCGCGCCAGCGTCGTCAGCGCGTGCACGCCGTCCTTCCAGGTCAGCTTCTTGCCCTCCTCCCGGCTCCGCGCGTAGTAGCGGATGGGCACCTCATGAATGCGATAGCGCAGCCGCAGCACCCGAGCGGTTATGTCAGGCTCGATGTCGAAGCGATGGCCGCTCAGGTTGAGTCGCTTCCATAATTCGGTGCGAAGGACCTTATAGCCGGTCTCCATGTCCCCGATGTAGGCGTCGAAAAGCAGATTCGAGGCCAGGGTCACGAGGCGATTGCCCATCACGAACCAGTAGCTGTAGGCCGTGTGGGCGCCGAAACCGCGCACCCCGTAGACCACGTCCGCCCGCCCTTCCACCAGCGGCGCCAGCAGCTCGCCGTAGTCGCGCGGATCATATTCCAGATCGGCATCCTGCACCAGCGCGAAAGGCAAACTGATCTCAGAGATGGCACGCCGAAGCGCGAGGCCCTTGCCGCCGTTGACGTCCTGCCGCAATGCCCTGACCCGCGAGTCGCTGCCGGCGATCTGCTGCAAGATCGGCCAGCTGCGGTCCTGGGAGCCATCGTCGACAGCTATCACCTCACCGACCTCAGGCCGCTTCAGCACGTGCCTGAAAACGGTCTCCAAGGTGCGCTCCTCGTTGTAGATAGGCATCATGACGCTCAGCACGCCGTGAGAACTGATTTCGGCCACGAGCGACAGACTAGCAAGAACCCATCTGGCGGCGAGGCGGTCCGGGACCGGGCCCAGCCAGTCCGGTGGAGCCTGGGTAATCGGCTCAGATGGGTAGGCGTCCTGGCGGCCGCAAGCTCACTGCTCACCGCCTGGCTGGCAGTGCCTGTGCCGTTCTCCGGCCGCGTCCTGGATGTGCAGGGCAAGCCCATCCCGGGCGCCTCCGTAACGTCCCGCGGACCGGCTGCGGGCCTGGCCCGCAGTGATTCCGGCGGCATCTACAGCGCCGGAGCTCACGCGTGGCCCCTGGGCCTGCCGGCGCAGGTTCGCGCAGACGGCTTTCAACCGGCCGAGACCCGCGGCGGAGAGGTCGTTCTGCACCGCTGGCCACGGTTGGCGGGCGTGGTCGTGGACGAGATCGGCGTCCCGGTGCCGGATGCGGACCTGACAGTTACGGCTCAGGGCCGCAGCTGGAAGGGGAGCGGCGACAGCGATGGTCGTTTCACTCTCTCCCTGCCGATCAGTGGGGGCAGCGTGCGGGCGACGGTCACTGCACTCAGCCATGAGGGCTGGTCAGGCCGCGCAGTCCTCCAGCTGGACCGCGAAGGCACGCTCGCACCGAAGCTGGCGCGGCAGCTGGGCACGCTGGACATCATCACCGATCCCGCCGGCGTCAACCCCCTGATCGACACCCGGCATCTCGACTCCTGCAAGGCAACCCCCTGTCAGGTTTCACTGCTCGTCGGCTACCACACGGTGTCAGTTGACGATCCGATCTTTGTGCCCTGGTTGGCGAGCGCCAGGCTGGCAAAGGACGGTGCCGTCAAGGTGGCCACCACCCTGGTCCGCAGGCTTGGCCGGCTGAAGGTGAACGTGCCAGGTAGCGGCGAGCTGGGGCTGGACGGCAGTCAGATCGGCACCGGCGCTTTCAACGCGGATGTCGTCACTGGCCAGCACACACTCACCTACCGCTCGGCGGCAACCTGGCCCTACCGGGCGGCCGTCGAGGTGCAGTGGCAGCAGGCGACCGAGGTCACTCTGGCGCCGCACCCCGTGCCCGCCGGGGACTCGGCTACCTTCCTGGCCGAGCTGCAGGCCTACCTGAGCGCTACCGGAGGGAGCTTCGGTGTTTACCTGGAGCAGCTGAGCAGCGGCCGGACGATCGCAGTCGGCCAGGACACCAGCATGGAGGCCGCGAGCGTCATCAAAATCCCCGTCTCTGTCTACCTTCTCCAGCAGGTGGACGCCGGGCAGGTGAAGCTGAGTGACAAGGTCAAGCTGGAGCCGAAGGACTTCATGGGTGGTACCGGCATCCTCTATGGATCGGCCAAGGCAGGTGACGAGATCACATATCAAGACCTGCTGGCAGATCTCATCCGGCAGAGCGACAACACAGCCTGGCAGGCGCTGCAGCGGGTGCTCGACCCGGCCAAAATCGACAGCTTTGCCGCCGCTCAAGGCGCGCCTGACTGCCATCAGCTGAGCGACCAGTGCACAGCCCGGCAGGCTGGGCAACTGCTCAGCAAGCTCGCCCGCGGAGGCCTGCTGAGCGCTGATTCCACCAACCGCTTGCTCCAGCTGCTGGAGACGACGGTCTTCAACGATCGGATCAACTACTACCTGAGCGGCGTCAGCATCGCGCACAAGATCGGCATCGACGGCAATGTGATCAACGATTGCGGCATCGTCTACTCGAGCACTGGCGCTTTCACGATCTGCGTCTTCACCCGGACGGCCGACCAACCCACAGGCATCCAGGCGATCCGGGACATCGCCCGCGCCGCCTACCGCTACTACAGCCGCTGAGGCTGCCAGTCGCCGGCGCTGGCGACTCGGCGTCACAGCCGGCCCAAAAGTCAGCTCAGCGCCAGCGTCAGGCCGACCAGCGCCGCGGTGTCCGCTCTCAGGTTGCGGGGGCCCAGTGAGAGCGTGCGGCCGGCGGCCAGCTGCCGCTCTTCCGGGGCCCAGCCGCCCTCCGATCCGATGAAGAGAGTCGCTCCGTCTGGCAGGCCGCGCATCGGTTCACCCGACATGTCGAGCAGGTAGGGGTCGGCAGCCTTCCGCCAGGCTGCGGCAAGGCGGACGGGTGGGCTGACCTCCGGCACCCGCAGCCGTCCCGCGAGCATCGCCGCCTCCCGGCAAATGGAGGCCCAGCGCTCGGGGCGGCCACTCCGGGCCACGCTCCTCAACGCGGCGACGAGGACGAAGGCGGTCGCGCCCGCCTCCGTGCACCGGGAAAGCACAAGATCCAGGGCGCCGGCGGGCAGCAGGGCCACTGCGAGAGTGATTCGCCGCTCGGGTTCTGGTCGGTGCGGCCGCTCCTCTTCGACCCGACCGGTCACCAGGCTGGAAGCGACTGTTTGCAGACGGACTTGGAGCAAGCGTCCGGCCGGCTCCACCACGGCGACCACCTGTCCGGGGCGGGCGCGAAGCGAGGTCGCCAGGTGCCGAGCGTCGGCTCCCCTGATGCTGACCTGGTCGCCCTGGCGCTCCGCGAAGAAGTAGGGCATCAGCCGCCGATCCAGCGTTCCCGCAAGCCGGAGAGCGTGTCGAGCGCCCTTGTCAGTCGCTCGCGGTTGGCGGGAGCGTTCAGCCAGCGTGAGGTTCCCGACGGATGTGGCAGCGGCAGCAGCACCGGGTCGGAGCCAAACGCCTGACCGACTCTTTCCGCCAGGGGCGCGGGCCCGAGAAAGCGCCCAGCCGCCAGCTGTCCCACCAAGAGCACCGCTCGCGGGCGAACCAGTTTCAGCTCAGCCTCCAGCCAGCCCGAACAGTTGCGGATGGCCGCGGCGGAAGGTGGCCGGTCACCGCTGCCGGATGTGTTTCGGCCGGGGAAGCAGCGCATCATGGCCGCGATGTAGGTGTGCCGGCGGAAGTCCTCGCCGGAGCTGAAGCCGGCCCTGATCATCCAGCGCTCGAGCTCGTGGCCGGCGCGACCCATGAAGGGCCGGCGCAGGCCATGTTCAACAGGACCCGGCGCCTGCCCGATCAGGAAGAACTCCGCGTCCCGCCGCCCCTCGAAGATGGGTTTCGCCTCAGCGATGAGACCCTGCTCGGCGCAGGTCCGGCAGCTCGAGCAGGCGGCCTGGAGATCGCTAAGCTCGTCACTCAATGGTCCGCCTAGGCCTGATCGGTGACACCCAGGGAAGGTACAGCGTGGATCGGCTGCTCGCCTTCGTCGCCGGGCAGTTTCAGGATGTCGACGAGATCTGGCATGTCGGTGACTGGCAGGAGGAGCGGGTCCTCGAAGGTCTGCGAGCGCTCGGCAAGCCGCTGGAAGTGGTGAACGGCAACGCCCCCGACGATCCGCGTTTCCCCATGATGGTCAGGCGCCAGCTGGAAGGACTGGAGCTGGCCATGGTGCACCGCCCGCCCAAGCCGGGTGATGCCTGGGTGGAGGATTGTGACATCGTCATCCACGGCCATACTCACCGCTGGCGAGACGAGGTGGCGGGGCGCACCCGCTTCATCAACGTCGCCACTCCCACCGCCGCCGGCTTCAGCCAGGAGCGCACGCTGGGCATCCTCACGTTGCAGGCCGGCGCCGCAGAGCTGAACCGGATAGTCGTCGAGCTGCCCTGACCGCCCACCGGCGCCGCCCGTGTCGGGCTGCCCCGCGAAGGCCTCCGCGGCGGCCACCTGAACTGGCCCTCCTACAATCGAGAACGGTATGCCCGTCCCCAGCCCGCAGCAGGTCCTGTCAGCTCTCGCCACCATCATCGACCCAGATCTCGGTCGGGACGTGGTGACGCTGGGGATGATCAAGGACCTTCACATCCAGGACTCGGGCCAGGTCGACTTCGTCTTTGAGCTCACCACTCCGGCCTGCCCGGTGCGCGACAGCTTCAAGACCATGGCTGAAGAACGAGTCGGCTCTCTGCCGGGCGTGTCAGGAGTGGGGGTCAAGATGACCGCCAACGTACGCTCCCCGGTTCGAGACCGGCAGGGACAGCAGCTCTTGCCGGGCGTGAAGCAGACGATAGCCGTGGCCAGCGGCAAGGGCGGCGTCGGCAAGTCCACTGTCGCAGTCAACCTGGCGGCCGCGCTTGCCAAGTCCGGCGCGGCGGTGGGTCTGATGGACGCTGACATTTACGGTCCCTCGGTCCCCGGCCTGACCGGCGCCTTGGAGCAGCCCCAGCTCGTGCAGGTTCTCGGCCCTGACGGAGAGATGCAGCAGAAGCTGAAGCCACTCGAGGCCTGGGGACTGAAGCTGATGTCGATGGGAGTGCTCGCGGGCTCGGACAAAGCGATGGTCTGGCGCGGTCCCATGGTTTCCCGCGCCATCGAGCAGTTCATGTCCGATGTGCACTGGGGGCAGCTCGACTACCTGATCATCGACCTTCCGCCAGGCACCGGAGACGCCTCCCTCACGGTGGCACAGCGCATCCCCCTGAGCGGAGTCGCCATAGTGGCGACACCCCAGGACCTGGCTCTCGACATAGCTGTGAAAGCGCTGCAGATGTTCCGCACCCTCAACGTGGCCCCACTCGGCCTGATCGAAAACATGAGCTGGTACGTCTGTCCCAGCTGCGGCCATGAGCATCACCCCTTCGGTCATGGCGGGGCGGAGAGGGCGGCCGAGCGATTGAGCGTGCCCTATTTGGGTTCCATCCCCCTGGACGGCCAGATCCGGGAGGAAGCGGACCGCGGTGCTCCGATAGTGGTCGCCCAGCCGGACTCTGCCGGTGCCCGCGCGTTCAGCGCGATGGCCTCCCAGATCGCCGCCCGCACCTCCGTTCAATCCTTCCGCAAGCTGCCGGTCCTCAACGTCCGCTAGCGGGCGTAGTCCTGGGGCACCTGGGCGTGAACTCGCCTGATCCGTATCCCGTCAGCGTCGATCTGATCCGGGCTGACAACCGGTTGGAGATCAGCTGGGAAGACGGGGCCCGGAGCGCCTACTCAGGTGCGACATTGCGCTGGGCCTGCCCCTGCGCGGATTGCCGGGGTGAGGCCGGGCTGACCGGTCGGCTGGACCGAACGCAGGATCTACCGGCAGATGAGTTGCAGCTGACCAGTCTGGAGCTGGTCGGCCACTACGCACTGCAGCTCGGCTTTACCAGCGGCCACGCGACTGGCATCTATACGTTCCGGCAACTGCGCTCGCTGCCCGACGCTAGTCATACTTCGGCCCGGCGATGGGAGCGCTGAGCCTTTTCCTCACAGCCCCCGCGGACGTCGCTCTGGCCATCGCGGAGGGAGACTGTGGTCGGCGTTGTGGCAGGCTGGTGCGCGCGCAGCCAGAGGTAACCACCGCTGCCACCACCCAGAAGCAATGCCAGACCCACTGCCGGCATCGCCACCGATCTGGCTCCAACCAGTACGATCTGGACGCCTCGGGCCAGGCGGAGTTATACGCAAGAAGTCGACGGGCACCTGGTCCTCCTCCGGCCGCAACTGGCGGCTGGAATTCAAGCTCGCGGACGGCAGCAAGCTGACGTGCCCCGGGAACTGGTCTGGGTCGATGTCGTCCCCTGACCTGACTGTCGCCAAGGGGGCTGGCGAAGGACCGCTCAGGCCGTCGCGGTGGCCCTGTCGCGCAGGCGGTCCAGGTACTGGGACGCGCCGACGGCGGCGGTCGTCCCGTCACCCACTGCCGTCGCGATCTGCTTCGTGAGCTGGGCGCGCACGTCACCCACCGCCCAGATGCCAGGGATCGAGGTTTCCAGATCCCGGTTGGTGATGAAGTAGCCGATCTCGTCGTGGTCGGCGTGCGGCTTCAGGAGATCTGAGTTGGGCAGAAAGCCTACGAAGATGAAGACGCCGCCCACCGGGAGCTCCTTGCTCTGGCCGTTCTGGATGTAGCGCACGCCGCGGACCTGGGCCTCGCCGACGATCTCCTGCACCTGAGCTTCCAGGATGAACTCGAGCTTCGGATTCGAGCGGGCGCGGTCTTGCAGCACCGGCTGAGCGCGGAATTCAGACCGGCGGTGGATGACATAGACCTTGGAGGCGTAGCGGGTGAGAAAGTCAGCCTCCTCCAGCGCCGCGTCCCCGCCGCCCACCACCGCGAGCTCCTGGCCCTTGAAAAAGGCGCCATCACAGACCGCGCAGTAGGAGACGCCGCGCCCGGCGAACTCCGCCTCTCCCGGGACATCCAGTTTTCTGGGCAGACCACCGGAGGCCAGGATCAATGCCGGCGCTCGCACCTGCCCGCCATCCTCCAGGCGCACGATCTTCTGCTCGCCTTCCACATCGACTTCACTGACCTGCTGGAACTCGCGCAGGTCGAGGCCGAACTTGCGCGCGTGTTCGCCCATCTTGGACGCGAGCTCGTGGCCGAGGATCGACTCGAAGCCCGGGTAGTCCTCGATCAGCTCAGTGTTGAGGAGCTGACCGCCCAGCGGGCCACGATCCAGCAGCACTGAGCGCAGGTTCATCCGGGCGGCATAGAGGCCGGCGGCGAGACCTGCCGGGCCGCCGCCCACGATGGCGAGGTCAAAATCTTCAGTCACGTTCTTTCCAACCACCGGGCCCTGACAGCGATTCCCCCCGCCGCCCCGCAGGCGCTAGCCGAGCTGGAACTGCACCCCATAACCGCCCCGGGGCGTCTGGCAGAGGATGTTGTCGTAGGGACAGCCGATCGAGCAAGCGCCGCACTCGATGCAGTTGCCGAAGCTGACGATCGTCTGCTGCTTCTCCTCGTCCCACTCATAGACGCCGGCCGGACAGAAATAGTTGCAGTACTTGCCTGAGCACCTGTCCCGGCAAACGTCC
>JALZAW010000045.1 GCA_030948155.1 Candidatus Dormiibacterota bacterium
AGATCTCCAGGGCGCGCTCATAGAGGGGCCGGGCGGCGGCCAGCTCGCCCTGGGCTTGAAGCAGGAAGGCCAGGTTGTTGAGGCTGCTGGCGGTGTTGGGGTGGTCGGGCCCCAGCACCCGCTCCCAGATCTCCAGGGCGCGCTCATAGAGGGGCCGGGCGGCGGCCAGCTCGCCCTGGGCCTGAAGCAGGAAGGCCAGGTTGTTGAGGCTTCTGGCCGTGTCTGGGTGGTCGGGCCCCAGCACCCGCTCGCTGATCGACAAAACACGCTCCAAGAGGGGCTTGGCAAGCCCAAATTCCGCTCGTGCCTGCAGATAAGTGGCGACTCGATCCAGCAGCCCGCTGAGCGACCCTGGCTCAATCGGCTGATCGCCCACCAGATCGGCCACGATCTGCGCGTGTGGGAGCAAGCGAGCGCACATCGGCCACTGCTCAGGATCCTCGCCATGATCGGGGAATCCTGCTGCAATAAGCCGGATCACAGCACCGAGCCAGCTCTGCTGGTCAGCCTCCAGTGACTCCCGAATCACCCACTGGACCAGCCGATGGACGGCGAGACTGTCACCCTGGCGGCCTATCAACGAGTAGTTCCGCAGCGTCCCGATCGCCTTGTCGAATCCAATCTGATCGCCGAGGGATCGTTGCAACCTAGCTGGCAGTTCCGCGGCGCCTGCCTCCAGCAGGCTGATAGGGATATCGTCGGGGGCCAGGAAGGCGCAGAGGCGCAGCAACGCCGCCGATGCTGGCTGGTCTCTCTCGATTTGCTTGAAGGACAGGTTCCAGGTGCTCGCCACCGTGAACGGATAGTCGGGCGGCTTCCCCTCTCGCATCAGCCCCCCTAGCCGGCTCTGCAGCAGCTGGGCGTAGCTGGAGAGATTGCTGTTGAGCTCGATGTAGGCGGCGGCCTGTTCCAGGGCCAGAGGTAGGCCCCCTAGCGCTTTAGCCACGGTGGCCGCCGCATCCCTATCCGTCTGGTGTGTGCGGTCCATCAGGAAGTCAGTGGCCACCTCCAGCGGCATCGGATGCACAGGGAGTGGCGTTCGCCAAACCGGCACTCGGGAGGTGACCAGCACATGGCCTGCTAAGCCGCGAGCCAAGAGGCCGTGGAGCTCCGGGATCACTTGCGCGCCCAGGTTGTCGACGACCAGCAGCCAGTTTTCGCGATCACGCAGCCAGTTCGTCACGGCTGCGATTACGCGCTCCTGTTCAGGTAGGTGGCGCTCCTCAAGCGTCAGCTGCGGCAGCCACGCAAGCGCGGCAAAGTCTGCGGTTAGCGTTGCCGCTGTCTCCCCGCGGAGCCAAAAGACACCGTCCGGGTACTGCCGACGGTGCAGGTACTCGATTGCGAGCTGGCTCTTGCCGACGCCGCCCAGCCCACTGAGGTCGACACGTCTGTCCTTGGCCAGTTGCTCGGCCAGCTGGTCTAGTTCAGCCTCCCTGTCCCGAAAAAGTGGATTGCGATCTGGCGGACGACCGACGTCGCGGTCCCTCTCCTCGGGAGGCCTAGGCGCTCGGCGCCGGGCGCGCAATACGCTGAGGTCGCGCAGCCCCCCCTCCACGTCGAATAGGCCGGCCAGGCCCCAGAGCACCAACGCTGCACCGACCAAGCCGACGAGGATGCGAGCGACCAAGACTCCCGGTGCCGGCAGCTCGGGCAGGACCTGGTTCGAGAGCTTGACCGTCTGGTTGTTGAGGGCACCGATGAGCAAGCCGAGGCCGAGGAGGACGCCGCCGAGCTTGGTCAGCTCTGCGCCGCGTCCGTTCTCCGCCTTCCTATCGCCGGGTGGTTTGGCTGGCTGTTGGTTGGCCATGCTCTCTGCCAGCGGCAGCATAGAAGCCGGGCCTCGACGTGGGTGCCGGAGCACGAGAATCTGCACGCTGATAGAGCTCGGCTCAGCGCCATCGCTTGCCGCGGCGCGTTACGGCGGAGTGGCGGATGCTGTCGATAAGGACGAACACGGTAAGCATGCTTGAACTCGGCCGAGGGCTTATCCGGGCGCCTGGCCGCGTCAAAAGCCGCTCGACCACTAGCGGTTGTGGTCGCCGCTGCCGCTGCGGAGGCACTTGTGGCTAGATCGAGAGGGGTCGCCCGGGGTCAGGGAGCCCGTCTACACCGGTCGCGTCGAGGCGCGGCTCTTGCCAGTTCCCCCGGTCTGGTCCGGTCAGCGCCGTGATCTTCTTCCAGGTCCTCGACGCCCGCGCCGCCATCACCCGCGTCTTCAACTTCGGCATGGCGACCTCGCAGATCGCCCAGACCACGCTGCGCGCCGTGCTCGGCCAGTCCAGCCTGGACGAGCTGCTGAGCAGCCGCGACGTCATCAACCAGAAGCTGCAGACCATCATCGACAGCCAGACCGCGCCCTGGGGAATCAAGGTCAGTGCGGTCGAGGTGAAGGACGCCGAGCTGGCTCCGACCATGGTCCGGGCGCTGGCGCGCCAGGCCGAGGCGGAGCGCGAGAAGCGAGCCAAGATCATCGCCACCGAGGGCGAGTACCAGGCCGCGCAGACCCTGGCCAACGCCGCCCAGGTCATCTCCACCCAGCCGGCGGCGCTGGCCCTCCGCTATATGCAGACGCTGCTCGACATGGGCTCCAACCAGAATTCGACCATCGTCTTCCCGATTCCCATCGAGCTGATCAGGCCGCTCCTCGCAGAGCCGGTGCCGATGCCCGCTCCGATGACCGTTGTCGCGAATGGACCTGCATCCGTGCCAGAAACAGCGGTGAAGGGTGGCTCATGACTTCACGCTCACGCCAAACCCGCATTCCGAGACTCAGATCTACCTACCCCCCAGAGCTGCAAGGGAGCGGCCACGGCTGCCCCTTGCGTTCTGGCCATAAACCTCGCCGGTGGAAGAAGTGATGAGTAGCAACGTCGGAAACTTGCGCGGCTTGGCCGTTACCGATGCGCTCGGCAGGCTACTTCGCGCCCGCTCCTTGAGGGCCTCGATCCGGTCTAGGTCCTCCGGCCGGTAGCGGAGCTCGACCCGACGACCACGGAGGGCGGGGTCGGCCTGGTACTGGGCATAAGCCCAGGAAGCTGACGCTGGCGTCGCTGCGGCCGACGTGGCGGGTCTCGGACCACAAGAAGGCCCGGCGCAGCAGCTCGGAGTCGGCCTCGCGGTGCTGGCCGTGCCCGAAGCGCTGGAGGGGGTGACTCTCCGGTCTGGGAGTGACGGCGGACGTTCAGGTAGCGCTCGCTCCAGGCCCAGAAGCAGTCGTTCAGCTCCTCGAAGCCGGCGATGCCGACCTGCTCGGCCTCGCGCAGGAAGCGCTCCCGGCTGAGGCGCTCCAGCTTGCTCGGCCTCCTACCGCCCCCAGCTGCGCTGGTCGCGCAAGAGCTCGGCGCGCATCAGACCGCGCTTGGCAGCTGCTCGCGCACTGTGCGTTCGGCGAGGCGCACGCCGTGACGCACGCTCACCACCTCGGCGATGTGGGCGGCCGAGCGCGCCGGCTGCTCCGGGCGCAGCCTCACTGCCTCCTCGATCAACTCCGGGTGGCGGCGGACGGTGCCCGCATCGAAGCGGGGTCGATCCCGCAGCCCGGCCAGGCCGTGCTGGCGGTAGGCGAATCCAGCGGTCCAGAGTGCCGGCTGAGGCGCCGCGGCTGACCGTCCGGGCCCGCGTGCTCCTCGTCGGCCAGCCGGCGGACCACCAGGCCGCGTTCGCGACTGCCGAAGCGCGGTCTGAGCGCCTCCGCGATCAGCGGGGTTTGGGCACCAGTGCGTCGGTCGGTCAGTACCCCGGAGATCTGCCAGCCTCGACAGCGTCGATACCCACTCAGAATTTCTAAACGATTACGCTCGGAAATCCAGCTTGCAACGCTCGAACGACCCCCTCGCCGACCTGCTCTTGACCGGGCTCAGCCACATGTACCTCTTCTAAGCGCTGACGCTGATCATCGTGGTTGCCAGCATCATCAGCCCGCCGCTCACGGTCCAGGGCTGGATCCTGACCTTCTCCACAGTCTTTTTCCAGGCGGTGGCGCTGGTCATTATCAACAACACTACTGGCCGTGAAGCCGCAAAGACCAAGCCGCTCCTCCAGACCACCCATGACGCGGCGATCAGAGAGCTGGCCGATCTTAAGGAGGTACACGAGGCCCTACTCCGCAGCCACGGGACCCTGATCGGTCAGGTCCACAAGGCCAAGCCTGATGTCTCATTTGAGGAGTATGGGGTCCGGAAGCCGACGGGAAGGTTTCCCACTCCTCGGTGAGCGCTGGGGGACGGCCTCGTTGCCTTGCTGCTGGAACGGCCAGTTTTAGTCAGTCGCCCCTAGCGCGCCGAGATCTCGCAACCGGCGTTAGAGACATGCCCGACCGAGGGCCGAACAATGAGACACCGGCACGAGGCCTCGACACCGGTGAGTGAACCACACCGATTGCGCGAGAAGGAGAGGCTGATGCTGGTCGGATGGGATTGGGCAAGTCAGAGCCACGACGTCACCGTGATTGACGACTTCGGGGTGGTGGTGGACCGGTGGTCGCTGCGGCATCGTGAGGGCGATCTGGAGGCGGCTCTTGAGAGGCTGGCGCGCTGGGACGAACCGGAGCAACTGCCGATCGCGATTGAACGGCCCAATGGCCTGGTAGTCGACCGGCTACTTGCTGCCGGACACCCAGTTGTCCCCATCCATCCCAATTTCTTCCTTGCGGCCCGAGCTCGATGGGCGCCTCTCGCGCCAAGTCAGATCCTGGCGATAGCTACATGCTGGCTGACTATCTGCGTACCGATGGTCATCGACTACGCCGGCTGCGCACGCTTGATGGTCACACCCGCGAGCTTCAAGCGCTGGTCCGGATGCGAGACGACCATGTATCGGCCAAGACGACAGCCAGCAACCAGCTGCATGCGCTGCTGGAAGCGCACTGGCCTGGAGCGAATGCGATCTTCTCCCGACTTGGCTCGGCGATTGCCCTGGCGTTCCTTGAGGACTACCCAACTCCTGAGGCGGCAGCACGGTTGGGTGAGGCAAGGCTGGCTATGTTCTGCCGTCGTCACTCCTATCGTGGCGGGCGTTCGCCCGCCGAGTTGCTCGAGCGCCTCCGCACGGCGCCGACTGCCCCCATCGGTATACGTCCGGAGATTCTCCGCGACCTGGTTCAGGCTCAAGTGCGGCTCTTACGCACGACGCTTCGCACCATCGCCGACCTCGACTGCGCCATCGGTGCTCTTCTACTCGGCCATCCCAAGGCTCAACTGCTCTGCGCCCTGCCGCGGATCGCCGAAGTCAGCCTGGCCCAGATCCTCGCTGAGGTCGGTCCCATCCTTGACCGGACGGCCGACGTTGACCAGGCCGCGGCTGAATGCGGGGTGGTGCCAGTAACTCGACAATCCGGGAAGGGGCGCAGCGTCAACTTCCGGGTTGCCACCAACACCAGGGCCCGCTTTGCGCTCACCACCTTCGCGGACAACTCGCGCCACGCCTCTCCTTGGGCTGCGCAGCTCTACACTGCTGCCCGCCGACGCGGCGCTCACCATCCGCATGCAATCCGCATTCTGGGCCGGGCCTGGCTTCGCGTCATCTGGACGTGCTGGCACAAGGAGGTCGCCTACAACCCGACACTCCATGGCGCCGAAAGGCGGGTTGCCGCATGAGGACTTGACTTAGAGAACTAAAACCCGAGCTGACGGAGGCAGTTGTCAGCCAAAGGCCTGGCACGGTCGTTGTGGGGGCTTCGTCGAACTCTTCGACGCAGTGGGTCTCCTCCTAGCCGCGGGGAGCTGGAACGGCTGATTCCTTGGTCGCATAGTGACGGCGCCAGATCACTCTGTAGACAGGCACCAAGCGAGGGATGTCTCGCAGACCAGGGATGAAGGGAATCGCCGCCAAAAGCAGAGTCAGCACACCGATGGTGAGCACCACCAGCAGGTCGGCGCTGGAAGACGAGTTGTAAGGCGGCACTTGATACAGCGCCGTGTAGAGCCAGAGCCAGGCTTGCCCTGGATAGCTCCCGGTCTCGTTCATGACGCCCCATTGCGTTCCTAGGAGGTGCTGCTGCTTGGCGAGGCCGGCCAGGTAGCCGCCGTCGCTCATGAAGAGCAGCGGCCTCGTGAAGTCGGTCTGGTAGAAGTGACCACTGCTGAGCAGGAGCCCATCCAGCCCGCCGGAGCGGGCTACGGCCAGCAGACCAGCCATCATCTCGGGCAGCGGACCATAGTCGCCCTGGACCACCGTCACCTCTCCGTTTTGGACGCTGGCTTCGGGTAGCGCCTTGCTATAGGCGTCCAGCCAGCTGGTCCGCTGTTTATCGTCGGCCGACTTGAAGGTGGCCAGAGCGGTCGCCAGGCTGGGGTTTCCCACGCTCGCGTCCTGAAGAGGCTGGATCACGAACTCCTGGGCTGAGTCCACCGAGAGGTGCACGCCAGCCCAGCTTTGGGGTTTGATGAAGCCTAGGCTCTGGACCGAGTTCGAGCCGTCGTTGTAGGGCGGCCCGTATTGGGAACTGGGGCTTTGACCCTGTAACTCCAAGGTGGCGGTGGTCACGAAGTCGACCGGATCGGCTTGGGCCCAGCTCCGGATAGTGACTGGCGTGACATCGGGAGAAGACAGAACCACGGTCAGCACCAGCACCAGGACCGCCGTGCCGATCATTGCCCAGGTGAGCTCCTTGAGGAGGTCGTAGGGCACCATCCTGACCCCGCGGTAGTAGGCGTCCTGGTCCACCCCGGCACTCCTCATCGCCTGGTTCGCCGCTCAATTGGCTTGACGACGCCGTGCAGGCGGACCAGCAAGATGTGGATAGCGACCAGCAGCACTACCCCGGTCGGCAGCAACATCACGTGCAGCCCGTACATCTGTCCGAAGTTGAGGACGTTGAAGAAGGCGCCGATCCCCGTCGAGTTGATGGCGTCCTTGGCGTTGACGGCGATCCACTGGGAATCGAAGTTCTGCTGGGATAGGTACCCGGTGAAGGCGACCCCGATGCAGACGACGAAGATCACCACTCCCACCGTCCAGGTCAGCTCTCGCCCATCCCGCCAGCCGGCGGCAAAGAACTGGCCCCACAAGTGCAACACCATGAAGACAAAGAAGACTTGGGCGCTCCAGAAGTGGAGGCCGTTGACGAAGCGCCCTTGGGGCGACACGTGCCACCACTGCGGTCCGAAGAAGGCCAGGATCACCCCGGTCGTGATCACCCAGACCAGGGCGGCGATCGTGATCACGCCGAAGACGTAGACCCAAGATGCCAAGTAACTGGGCTGCGTGTCCGGCAGCAGGTGCTCGGAGGGAAGGCGTCTTTCGAGGTAGCGGCGGACGCTTCGAGTCCAGCTGGAGCTTTCGGTGTCGGGCATCTCAGGAGCCTTCCTCAGGCGGCTTCTCCTCATCGCTCCGGCCGGCGTGGCCCGGAAAGGGCGCCAGCAGCGCGATAATGAAGAGGACGATCATGCCCAGGATGAGGGCGGCGTTCGGGGCCGAGATCAGGATGAAGCCCCAATGCAGATACGTTGCTGGTGAGTCCATCGCTTCGAGTTGCTACATGATGCGCTCTTTTGGCTACGCCGTGCGAGCGCCGCCAGCAGCCAGCAGAGCGTCTCCTTGCAGCGACCACCTGGCGGGCATGGCGGGTGGGGCTTACTGCTGGCGCGAGGGCGTCGCGAGCGGGGATCGGCCTGGGCCGCGATGTGACGGCACGTGTAACTGGAGAGACGTCACCGCCGTTAAGTCATACGGCCTGACGCTTGCATGGCGCGGCGAGCCCTCCTCTCACTATCCTCCGGGCTTGAGCGTCGGGCCGCGTTGACAACCTACACAGCGCCCGATCAGACGCCTGACAAGGCCCCGAAGCCGCCTCGTTACGGAGCGCGTAGAAGGCGAGGCTTAGCAGCCGACCACTGGTTCCGGTGATTCGAAATCAGGTTCCGGAATGGCGGTGCAACCTGGCCGCGGTCTCCTCGGCAAGCCCGAGCAAGAGCTCGTCATCAGTCTCCAAGCGGTGAACAAGCTGGTCGAGATTGTGTCTCCAATGGCTTTGAGGCTGGGCCAGGTCACGCTCAGCTTGGAGCCGGCGAATGCAGCCGATCAGCTGCTCGTGCGCAGCCTGCAGCCTGCTCAGGGTCCCCTTCTCTTGGCCCCGCGGCCCGAACACGTATGCGATCCCAACCATGGTACGAACGACGGCGCCTTAGGGCGCAGTGCCCAGCAGAAGCAAATGTGGTCTCGCCGCTGACCTCTGCGTCCCCAAGCGTGGTGGACCTACACGCGTTACCACCTCCAGCCCTTTATGAAGTCATCATTGTGTGCGCGAGCAGTGCCCACTCATTTGGCGGCCGGCAGACCTGCGGCCGAGCAGGCATCAGGTAGGGGAGTAGCCAGCGTCCTCAGCTGGCCGTGGCCTCCGCGGCCGCTGGCCGTCGCGCGACTTGCCGATGGCCTCCGATCATGACCAGTCACCAACAGCACCGGGCAGGGCGCCGCCGCACAGATCGAGCGCAGGGTGCGGGCGTGGTTGGGCTCCAGCACGCCGCTCCAGGCCAGGATAAGGAGATCAGCCCGAAGCTGGTACGCCAGTGTCGGAATCGCCTCTTCGCGCGCCCCAGTGGCCACCTCAACCTTGACCAGCGGGGAGATGCGGCCGAAGCGGCGGACGAACTCCTCGCGCCAATCGCTCCAATCATTGCCGTCGTGGTCGATCATCCGAGGGGCCGGGAAGCTGCCCGACTGGGACGGTAATTCTGCGGCGGCCACGTGCACCATGACGATCTCGGCCCGACTCCAAAACCGAGCGCCGCCCACCCTGGCTAGGACCGCGGAGGTGGCGGGACTGGCGTCGTGCGGTACCAGAACGTGGGTCAGACAGGTGGGAACCCGTGAGCCAGGTGGCACGAAGAGCACCAGACGGCCAGTGGCACCGGCCTGGAGGGCGGCTTCGAGATCGATAGCGGCGGCTCGGGAGGGCTTCACCTCCCAGCCCGCCGCCGTGGCAAGCCCGGCCATCTCACCAGCCAGCGCACCAGGAATGATGGTGACCGGAGTCCCCGGCTTTCCAGGCGCATCCTCGGCCGCTCGCAAGCTCTCCAGTTCAGCCATCCCCCACCTTTGCCTGGACCGGAACCGACGCAGAGCTCTTTAGATCAACTAATCTCCATCGGCTCAGTGAGACAGAGAGAGAGGCTGGCCGAGATCGCTGGAGTAATCGCGACGGTGGTTGGTCTCGAGCTGAGCACCTGTCTCGAGCCTTTCCAACGCCCCAGTGCCAGCTCTCCTCGACAGCCAGCTGCGTAGCGGAGAGATCTCTGCGAGGGCACCAGGACCACGTGACGACGCCAGTGCCCGGCGGTGAAAGATCAACTGGCTGACCGGTGTCGTTGTGCAGTGTTAGCTCCGCTCTCACTGCCTGACTCCGTTCGACCCAGCCTGGTGTTCGATAGCCGGCTCCATCTCAGAGGCCAGCCCCTCCTGCGACCGCTGATCGGCCGCTACCCGCAGCCTGACCCGTGCCTCCTCGAGCGTTTGCGTGCCGAGCACCTGGAGCAGGCGCGGCGTGGGCCGATAGACCAGGGGGCGTCCGGTCGCATGGTCGTCCCGATCGGCACAGAGCAGGCCTCGAGAGAGCAGCAGGGCCAGGGTCTCGGAGGAGTCGCGGGGTAACGAAGCCGGCCCTTCGGGACCGATGGAGAGGCTGACCGACCCCCGCACCTCCTCGATCCGGCGCCGGCTGGCCATGCCGTCCATGATCACGATGGCCAGCACCTCCGCCTGCTCCTGAGTGAGCCGCGGCAGCCGCTCGGGCTGAACCAGCTGGGAGACCGTGTCGTGAAAGCGCCTCGCGGGCGCCAGCTGGACATGGCTGCCGTCGTCGAGTACTCGCATCCCCGTCGGCTCCAGCTGCTCAGCCAGCCGCCTCAGTCCCAACCTCACCTCCGAGATAGAGGCGGCGGTCGCAGCGGCGAGCTCGGTCAGGGTCGCTTGACGCACCGTGGCGAGGCAGGCACCTAGGCTCGCCACCAGCTGGTCGGAGATCTCCCGCGGCTGCTGGCGCCAGGCTTCCTCGGGAAGCGGCGCGCTGATGCCCAACGCTCCCCGGATGCGCTCCCAGCTTCGCAGCGAGGGCCGCCGCTTCCCGGTCTCGATCAAAGAGAGCATGCCCACCGAGACCTGGGCCTGCTCTGCCACCTGCTCCAACGTCCAGCCCAGCGCGCTGCGTCGTCGGCGTAGTTCCTCTGCTAGCGCGGGAGAAGCGTCAGCCGCGCCCATCTCCCTCCTCTCCCGGTCTGGCTGATTCGGGTGTGGCTGGCGCTTCGTTTCCGCTCTTGAGTCCGAGCTCCTCGGCCAGCTTGGGCCACCAGGGATCGTCGAGTCCCTCCAGCTGGCGCAGATAGATAGAGGTAGTAGCCAGGTTGGAGTGATCGAGTGCCGCTTGCACCGCTTCCAGCGGCGCCTCCACCCGACGCAACGCCCGGGCGTAGCTGTGGCGGAGCGTGTGCAGCGGCCGCTCGAGGGGGATGCCGGCCAACGCTCCGGCTTGGCGCAGCTGCTCGCCGATGTACTTGCCGTCCACCGGCTGGTCTCGCCAACGACCGGGAAAGACCGCCTCCTCCGGTTTCCGAGCCAGGCCGGCCGCCTGGGCGTAGGCCAGGATGGCCTGCTGGACCGGCGGCGGCAGCGCCCGCTGCCGCTCCTTGCCGCCCTTGCCGGTGTAGCGGTAGAAGCCGCCCTCCAAGTCCAGGTCGCGCCAGCGCAGGTTCAAGACCTCGCTGCGCCGGCGGCCGGTGAACAGGTAGGCCAGGACCAGGGCGCGCAGGCGCAGGCCCGCGGGGGAGTTGCCAGGAATCGCACCCAGCAGCCTGGTCACCTCTTCCGCGCTCAGCCCCCGGGCCCGAGCGTAGGGCTCTCGTCGCGGCGGCCGAATCCCCTCGCTGGGATCGTCCGGGCGCAGGCCTTCGGAGCGGGCCCAGCGGTAGAAGCGACGGAGGGCGGAGAGCTCGGCGGTCTGGGTGGAGCTGGAAAGCGGTCCCTGCCAGTCTCCCCAGCGGCCCCGCCGGTTTCTGGCCAGGAAGCGCTCGAGCTCTGCACGCTCTGCCTGCAGGGGATTCAATCCGGAAAGCACCAGCCGCTGCAGGGTGTCCAGGTAAGCGCCGGCGGTCCGCTGGCGAGCCGAGAGGGAGAGGTGGCGGGAGAAATCAGCAAGGGCCAGCTCGTGGGGGAGGACGAGCTGACCCGGGGACTCCCGGCGCTGGGCTGGCGCCGGACCAAGGGGTGCGCTGCCGACTCGCGCCAGCGCTGCTTCCCGCTCTGCCACTGCGGGCGATTCTAGCAGCTCCCGCTATGCGCTGTTAGTGGGAGTAGAACGTGGAACCCCGGGTTTTACTGCCTGTAAAAATCGTGGACCGGCAGGCTCTTCCCGCCCCCTCCGAACTCAAACCGGCGTCTCCCTCGGAGCCGCACGCCGGAAAGCGGAGAGACGGCGGCGGAAGTCATTGGTGGGCTCACTTGGAAGCTCCCATAGCAGCATCTCGATGAGCTCAGCCTTGCTGGTCCGGACCTCGTCCTCGCCGAGCTTGTACACCAAGGAGCCCAGCCGCTTGTCGAGCGGCCGCCGCACTCTCACCGCCAGGTTCGCCAGGAGATCGGACGGCCCGATCAAGGGATGGTCTACTGGATCCCGATCCGAAGCCCGACTCTCGCTTGCCAGGCTTCGCCCAGCCAACGGAGGCGGCGGCTGGTCGGCCGGCGCCGGCGCAACCTCGGCGGCCGCTGGTTCCTGCACAGGCGGCGGCTCCGGAGCCGTGTCATCGAGTGCCGCGGAATCCGTTTGGAC
>JALZAW010000383.1 GCA_030948155.1 Candidatus Dormiibacterota bacterium
GCGCCCAAGCGACGGAGCGATCACCGCAGAGTTCAGCGCGCCAAGCGCCGGGCCGGGACCGTGGGATCTCTACGCGGCTATTCCAACCGCGGCCGTTGGAGTGGCGACGAAGGAGCCGCACGGTGCGACCCGCTGGCGCTTTGACCGCTGACTCGACGAGTCGCAGCTCCCCGCAGCGGAGTTCGCCGCTGGCCGCGAGAGCGACATGGCTAGTGAGTGGATGCGGCGCAAGGAGGCTGATACGGAAGGTTGCCCACGTACCGGTCCCACTGGGCACGACTGATGGCGTCACCGGCGCTGGCACAAATGGCAGATGCGGCGTGTTGCGGACTGGTGTCCCACAGTTCCACATAGTCCGGTTGAGACCCGAGGGTGGCAAGGATGCGTCCGTCCGCGCTGTAGGCAAACGTCTTCAGCGACAAAGACGAGCTGCGGGCCAGCCGCGCCTGGAACACCGGCACGTCGCCGTCCACGCGCCATAACTCGACCCAGGATTGGTCAAAGGTCGGATCGTTTCCGATCATGGCGAGCGTCCGCCCGTCCCCGCTGAAGCCCAGCTGGGAGGCGTCCAAATTGCCCCGCAGGATCTTCGGCTCGCCAATCAGCTGGTCATCATCGATACGCCACATCCGCACGGTCTTAGCGCTGTCTCCTACAGCAAGGAGGGCGCCATCCGGACGATAGGCGACACCTGCCACCACCGAACCGGCCGTGAGCCGATGGGCAGTCAGTTCGACTGGATGACCTCGATCGGTTAGGGTCCACCCCAGGAGTTGGTCAGTGCCCCCAGCACTCAAGAGATGGCCATTGGGTGAGAACGCCAGCTGGTAGGCGCCAGCCGCCAGCACTGCCACGCGAAGGGGGTGGGCCAGGTCATGGATGTCGTACAGCTTCACGGTGGGGGGCTTCCTGATGTCGGGAGTGAAGTCGAGGTTGTCGGCGACGGCAAGGGTGCGACCATCCCGGCTGAACGCGAGTGACGCCACGCCATTGTCGAGGTCGGAGATCGTTGCCACTGGATCGCCGTCAGGATGAGAGGTGCTGTGCAGCAGCACCAGTGGTAGGTCGTGGTCCCTACCCCTGGCGGCGAAGACGGCGCCGTCCGGGCTGAGCGCCACAGCCCCGCCCACGGGGCCGGCCGCAGGCAACTGGATCAGTATCCGGGGTCTCCGGGGGTCGGTGACGTCCCACAGCTGGGCGGAGTCGTTGCCCCCCACGGCCATCAGCAGCCGCCCGGCACCGCTGAAGCTGATATTCGTATTGAACCCCCCGGGGCCCGGCAGGCTGACCAGAGCTCCCGGCCGACGGGCCGCTGTCACCTCCCAGAGAAGGACGCCGTTGTCGGTCGCATGCAGGAGCTGTTGGCGCTCAGGACTGAAGAGCACGGCGCCATTCGCCGTCGAGGTATGCACGGGTAGTGCCCCGGAAGAGGCCAGGTCCTTGGCAGCGACGAACTGCCACAACCACGCTCCGGACTGGCAGCTCTCCACGAGCGTCCCGCCGCTGGAGCTGAACGCGACCGCTTGCACGATGTTGAAGCAACTGGCCAGCATCTCGTCCGGCGGGATGGACGCCACCGAGCGCGGGTTGCTGTGCTGTGAGATGTCCCAGACCTGGGGGTACTCGAAGGGGCCCTTGCCGGACACAGTCGCCAGGAACGGGCCCACCGGGCTGAAGGCCAGCCTGTGCAGAATCATCGGTCGGCGGCGGATAGCGGTACTGCTCGATTCCGCCATCGAGGACACCATTGCTGCCTGTTCCAGCTTGGTCAGATCCCACAGCCGAACCGTGTGATCCAAACTTGAGCTGGCCAGCAGCCGCTCCCGAGGAGCGAAGGTCACGGAATCGACCCCGGCCGTGTGGCCCTGGAGTGAAGGCAGTGCTTTCGTTGCCTGAGGGTCCGTGATGTCCCAGACACGAATGGCGCCCTCGGCTGTGCCGGCGACCAGCACACGATCATCCGGACTGATTGCCAACGCCGCGACGCGGCTGGTGTCGGACGGCAGCGACGCGATCTGCCGGACGTGATACGGATCCTTGACGTTCCATAGCCGCACCTCGCCATTCGGATGGGCGTCCCCGGCAAGGGTCACGCCAGCCGCCAGCAGCCTGCCGTCGGAGCTCAGAGCCACCGGCCCCGCCGATACCTCGCCGACGCGTCCCAGGGCACGGCCGCTGGTATCCCAGAGGGCGATCGATGTGCCGGTTGAGATCGCCAGCACTCGCCCGTCTCGTGTTAGCGCCATGTCGATGACCGGCTCCTGACTGTCGAGGGTGCCGGGCAGCTGCTCGCCGTCAAATACGGAGGCGCTGCCAATATCAGGATCCAGTCGATAGGCGACTGCACTCAACTGTTTGGACAGGCCCGGCTGGACGTCACGCAGGCTCTCCGCCTCTGCTGCGACCAGACGGGCGGTGGCTCGGTTGCGTTCGCCGATCGCCTGCCGCTGGAAGATCACCGCTCCCAGGCCTCCCGTGGTGGCCACCAAGAGCAGCATGGTCAGGACGGCAATCACCATGTTCCGGCGCCGGCCGGCACGAAGCTCTTCCCTTGACGACCGGTCGAGGAAGTCGGCCAATGGCTGCTCCAGCTCACCGGCTTGCGTCGTGCGCGTTGCTTGTTCACGCACTGCAGCCAGCCGGCTGCCCCGGTACAGCAAGGCCGGATCCCGTCCGGCTTCCCGCCAAGCCCGGGCGTCAGCGGCCAGCCGCTGATGAGTCCGCAGCCACTCGCGATCCGCCTGGATCCATTCCTGGAACAGCGGCCAGGCATGCAGTAAGGCTTCGTGGCTGATTCGCGCGGTGTCCTGGTCGAGTGTGACCAAGCGAGCCTCAACGAAGCGCCCCAGAGCCACTTCGGCCGCGTCCCGATCGCTCAAACCGTGCAGGAGGACTGTGCGGTCGAGAGGCCGCGCGGTATCCACCATCTCGTCGCCGACGAGCACGAGTCGAGGCAGCATCTTCCGCAGCGCGTCCCGGCCCGCCTCGTCGAGCTGTCTATAGATCGCGTCCGCCGTGGTCGCGATGGCCTGGCTGATGCCTCCAGTGGCGCGGTAGCCGGCCACCGTCAGGCGCAAGCCAGAACGTCGCTGCCAGGTCGCCCAGAGGGCATGGGACAACAAGGGCAGCGTCCCGTGCTGAGGAGCACCGAGCCGGTGAGCGCCAAGCTCGTGGAGGATCAGGTCGGCGACGCCGTCGTCGAGATGAAGGCCGGCGGTGGCAGCTGGCCCCTCGATTGCCGCGCGCAACTCCTCCAGAGCCATGGGACCGACTGGGACGTGACG
>JALZAW010000384.1 GCA_030948155.1 Candidatus Dormiibacterota bacterium
GTGGAGAGCGACCCCGCCCTGGCCGCGTACGGCGGTGTGACAGCTGACTGGAGCGGTCCGCTCGAGCCGGATGCGGAGCATCTCGCCCGGCTGGCCGGCGAAGGGCTGGTCCGGATCGGGCCGGGCGGACGCTCGCTGGCGGTGCTCCGCCGTGATTGGCTGCCCAAGCTGGCAGTCACCTTTCTGGCGGGAGCCAGCTCGTCGTTGGAGGAGCTTCTCTACGGCCTCCGGGCGGAGGCCGACGCCCAAGGCATGTCCGCATGCTGGCTGCTGGCCCCGGAGGACCATCCCTCGGCGGCCTCGTTCGGGGCAGTTGGCTACGATCTGGCCCACGATGAGAAGCACGCCCGCGTCTACTCGCGTGCGCTCTGAGAGGCGGCCTGCGGCGGCGACACCTTGACGCGGCGTTACGTCATTCTGGGCAACGGTATCGCCGGTCAGACCTGCGCCGAAGAGCTGCGGGCCCAGGACGGCGAGTGCTCGATAGTGATGGTCGCGGCCGAGCGGCATCCCCTCTACAACCGGGTGGCGTTGCCGCGGTATCTGCGCGGCCAGGTGCGAGAGGAGAAGGTGATGATGCGCTCGCTGGAGCAGTATGCGGAGCGAGGGCTGGAGATCCATTTCGAAACCTGGGCCACCGAGGTGGACGCCAGAGCCAAGCTGGTGCGCACGAGCCGCGGTCAGGAATTCCCCTATGACGCCCTGCTCATCGCCACCGGGGGGAGGCCTAAGCCGCCGCCCTGGCCTGGCTCCGACGAAGTGCCTGAGATCTACGGCTTTCAGACGCTGGACGACACCAAGGCCATCATCGCCAGAGCTGAAGAGTGCGAACGCATTCTCGTCATGGGCGGCAGTTTCATCGCCTACGAGCTTGCGGAAGGGCTTGTCCATCGCGGCAAGCGCGTCACCTGGATCATGCGCGGACCCTGGTTCCTCCGCTACATCCTGGACGCCGAAGGCGGCCAGCTGTGCCGCCAGTTGGGCGAGGCGATGGGCGTGGAGTTCTGTTGCGAGGACGAGGTCCAGCGCTTTTCGCGGCACAACGGCCTCTTTCAGGGCGAGACCCAGCAGGGCCGCCGGGTCGAGTTCGAGATGATGAGCTACGGGGTCGGACTCGACTACTACGTCGAGCCTGCCCAGGGCATCGGCGCTGAGTTGAGACGCGGCCTCGTGACCGACGTGCGCCTGCAGACCACAGCGCCGGACGTTTACGCGGCCGGCGACATCGCCGTCTTCTACGACTCGATGTTGGGTAGGCACAACCAGATGGGCACCTGGGACAATGCTGAAGCGCACGGCCGGACCGCCGCGCACAACATGGCAGGGGCGCGAGAGGATTTTTTCGATGTCCCCACCTACACCACCACCATGTTCGGCTCAACCCTGGCGGTGATGGGGATCACGCCTGACATCGAGCCCGAGCTCGAGTCGGTGCGAACCTACTCATTCGAGCAGAAGTTCTATCGCAAGCTGTTTTTTCGGGCCGACCGGCTGGTGGGTGCGATAATGATCGGACCGCCGAAAGGTCGCAAGAAGCTGATCGAGATCATGCGCTCGCAGGCCAAGATAGAGCGGCTCAAAGAGGACCTTCTGGATCCCACCAACCTGGTTTGACGGCAAAGGGGGGGCAGGCCTCCCCTTCGAGAACCCCTCCCGCTGTGTGCCTAGCCCGATCCAGACGCCCGAAAACGGCCAAGGGGAGGCAGGCCTCCCCTTCGAGAACCCCTCCCGCTGTGTGCCTAGCCCGATCCGAACGCCGGACCTGGATGCTTGTCGTGAAGCCGGAGTCGCCAATCGGGATGGGCGTCGGGTAACCGGCCGGGATGAACCCGGCCTGTCGACCGAATGTCGGCCCAGAAACGCTCGGGTTCCCCCTTCAACGTGCCTCCGGTGTCCTGGGCGTACGCTCTTGGACATGATTCAGCGCGAGCTCGTGGACCGCCTCTCCGAATTGCCCTGGCTGGACCAGGTGGCTGATACCGTCAGCGGGCTTACCAACCCAATCCTCGACTCCGTCACCGGGCTCAAGGATCTGCTGCACGGACGCTGGCTCGGCCACGCGCTGCACCCGGTCGTGACAGATCTGCCCATCGGTTTCTGGATCTCCTCTCTGCTGCTGGACCTGGTCGGAGCCGGCAAGTCCGCCGGAGTGTTGAGCGCTGCAGGCTCCGTTTCAGCCTTGGGCGCCGTGGCGACCGGCCTGGCTGACTGGACACCCACCTTTGGCAGTGAGCGCCGGCTGGGGATGCTTCACGCTCTGCTCAACACGGCAGGCCTGACCTGCCAGGTGCTCTCGCTCAGCGCCAGGCTGCGCGGGCGTCGCCTGCGTGCGATCGCCTATTCAGCCACTGGGCTGAGCGTCAGCTCGGCGGCTGCCTATCTCGGCGGCGAACTGATCATGAACAGCGGCGTGATGGTCAATCACACAGCTTGGGAATCGGGGCCTCAGGACTGGACGGCTGTCGGCGCCAGCTCCGACTGGGCGGAGGGCCAGACGAAGCCGCTGGAAGCTCGCGGCCGGGCCCTGCTGGTGTCTCGCTTCGGCGGTCAGTTCCAAGCGATCAGCGGCACCTGCTCCCACGCTGGCGGCCCGCTCGGCAAGGGCGAGATCAACGGCGGGGTCGTGACCTGTCCCTGGCACGGCTCGCAGTTCAGGGTTGACGACGGCGAAGTGGTGAAAGCTCCGGCCACTTTCTGCCAACCCCGCCTCCAGGTCCGCGTCAGCGAAGGCCAGGTGCAGGTCAGGGCCTGAGGACGCCGGCTCCGCCCCCGGGCGCAGCCTAAGCTTCTTGTCACATGTCCCGCAGATACGGCCAGGGGCCGTTCGATCCCTTTGAGAGATCTCCTTTTGAAGGCTTTCAGCAGGTGCAGCTGCCCCGACCGCCGCGGCGGTTTTGGATAGGCCTCGGCTTCTTCGCCGCAGCGCTGGCGGTGTTCATCTTCACCCAACCGCTGATCGGCTTCGTCACCGAGAACCAGTGGTTCGACGCGCTGGGGTTGGGCACCGTCTACAGGACCCGCGTGGCGACTCAGTTCTGGCTCTTCTTACTCGCCTTCCTCCTCGCCTTCGGTGTGGTCGGGATCAACGGTTTCTTGGCCCTGAGCATGAACGCCAGCGGCGGCCTCCGCGCGGTGGGAATCCGGCGCCGCATCGTACGGACGCCACGGGGCTACCTGGCGCTCGGTGTCAGCCTGTTCCTGGCCCTGATCCTGGGCCTCACGGCCAGTTCCGACTGGCAGGTGTGGCTGCTCTTCATCAACGCCCGCCCGAGCGGCGTCAGC
>JALZAW010000046.1 GCA_030948155.1 Candidatus Dormiibacterota bacterium
TCGCCCACGGCCGCGCCCAGGTGCGGGGCCTCTCGCAGGGGGCTGACGTCGCCAGCACCGCCGGCTGCCTGCGGGCGCTGGGCGTGGAGATGGGTGAGGGCTGGGTGGAGGGTCGCGGCCTCGCCGGTCTGCGGCCGGCTCCCGGCCCGCTCGACTGCGGCAACTCCGGCACCACCATGCGGCTTCTCGCCGGTCTGCTGGCCGGCCGTCCGTTCCCCAGCACGCTCATCGGCGACCACTCACTCTCGCGCCGGCCGATGGACCGGGTAGTACTACCTCTGCGCATGATGGGCGCCGCCGCCGAGCAGGGACCGCTGCGGGTTGGGGGCCGGCCGCTGTGCGGCATCAGCTATGCGAGCCCTGTCGCCAGCGCTCAGCTCAAGTCGGCTCTCCTGCTGGCCGGTCTCTCGGCGGAGGGCCGCACTGAGATAACGGAGCCGGCGCCCTCCCGGGACCACAGCGAACGGATGCTGGCAGCCCTCGGCGCACCCCTCGAAGTTGCGCCCGGCAGGGTCGCCATCGACGGTCCGTTCGACGACCTGCGAGCACGGGATGTGGACGTTCCCGGCGACTTCTCCGCCGCTGCGTTCTGGCTGGTGGCCGCCAGCCTCCACCCGGAGGCGGATCTGCGACTGCTGGATGTGGGTCAGAATCCGACGCGCACAGCCCTTCTCGAACTCCTGCGCCGGCTGGGCGCGAGGTTTTCGGTCAGCTCTGAGCAGGAGGCGGGTGGCGAGCCTTTCGCTGATATGGAGATCAGCACGGCTGCTGAGCTGAGCCCGATCCGGTTGCAGCCGAACGCAGCCGCCTACCTGATCGACGAGCTGCCGGTACTCGCGGTAGCGGCCAGCCTGCTCCCAGGCAAGTCCCGCCTGACCGGCGCTGCCGAGCTCCGGGTGAAGGAATCGGACCGCATCCTAGCGATGACCGAAGGCCTGCACCGGCTGGGGGCGGATGTCCGGGAGCTGCCAGACGGCTGGGAGATCACAGGGGCAGCGCGTCTCAAGGGCGCTCGGGTGAGCTGCCACGGCGACCATCGTGTCGCCATGGCCCTGGCGGTCGCCGCGCTGCTGGCTGACGGGGAGACTGAGATCGAAGGCGCTGAATGCGTCGACATCTCCTACCCCAACTTCTGGCAGGACCTGGAGCGGGTATGCGTGGCCTAACCCAGCAGCCCGCCGCTAGAGTCGCAGTGTGATCACCATCCTGGGCGGAGGGGTGGCCGGCGCCGCCCTGGCCCGCGCGCTCGCCCTCCGCGGCCGCCGGGACGTGGTCGTCGTCGATCCCTGCCCGTTCGGGACGGGCTCGACCGGCAAGGCGCTCGGTGGCTTCCGGGTCCAGCACGGCAGCACTCTCAACATCGGGCTCTCGCTTGCCTCGCGGCCTTACTTCGCCGCCCGAGCCGACCGGGTCGAGTTCGCTCCAGTCGGCTACCTGTATCTCGCCGACACAGCCGCGGCCGGCGCCGAGCTGGCCGCGCGGGCCGAGCTGCAGGCAGCGAATGGACTCCCCATCCAGCATCCCGACCCTCGCACCCTCTTTCCTGAGGTTGTCGCCGACGACATCTTCGGGACCAACTACTGCGCCTGGGACGGCGTCTATCTGCCGGCCAAGGTTCTGGCCTGCCTGCGTGAGGAGGCCACCACCGCCGGGGCCGGCTTTCGCTATCAGAGCGAAGCCAGTCGGGAGGACCTGGCCGCCGAGCGGGTGGTGATCTGCGCGGGCAGCTGGTCGGGTCAGGTGGGAGCGTCGCTGGGCGTCAGACTGGGCGTGACTCCGCTCGAGCGCGGGGTTTTTGAGGTTGGTCCCTTCGACTGGTTGAAGCCGCAGACGCCTGTGCTTCTGGAGGCCGGCTCGGGCTATCACTGCCGCGAGCGGCAGGGCCGGCTGCTCGTCATCGGGCCGGGCGATCCGTACGGCTGGGAGCATCACCGCCGGTGGCTTGAGCACCGCCTCCCGGCGGCTGCTGTCGAGCGGCCGGAGAACCACTGGACTGGCCTTTACGAGATGACCTTTGATCACCACCCGCTGGTGGGAGAGACTGAGCGACAGGGCGTCTGGGCGATGTGCGGCTTTTCAGGTCACGGCGTCATGCATTCGCCGGCGGTGGCCGAATCTCTGGCAGCCATGCTGGTGGGCGATACTCCGCCGCTCGATCTGACGCCGCTCAGCCCGCTCAGGACTGAGCCGCTGCTCGACCGGACGCAGCTCTGATGGCAGCCCGGCGCGAGGAGGTGCTCTGCGTCCTTCGGGCTGAGATCTTCCCCGACGGCGCCTGGCATGGCTTCGTAGGCGAGGGGCTGCAACGTTGTCAGCGCGTGATCCGGGAGCAGTCCTTCTTCCTGCCCCGAGGCCAGGTGGAGGACGACAGCACCTACCAGCAGATCATCCCTTACTGCGTGTTCCGCCACGGCGACCTGTACTTCCTCACCCGCCGGCTCAAGGCGTCTAAAGAGAAGCGCCTCCGCCAGCAGTATTCGCTCGGGGTGGGCGGTCACATCAACCGGAGCGATCTGGCAGGCGGGGATCCGATCACTGATGGCATGCGCCGGGAATGGGAGGAGGAGGTTGTGTATGGGGGCAGTTTCAAGGCGGAGCTGCTGGGCCTGCTCAACGACGACTCCTCGCCTGTCTCGAAGGTGCATCTGGGAGTGGTGTTCCTGATCGACGGTGACTCGGCGGAGATCGCCATCCGCGAGACCGACAAGCTCTCTGGTGAACTGCTCACGCTGGAGGAGATGCGCATCCACTACCTGGCCATGGAGTCATGGTCCCAGATGGTGTACGACAGGCTTCTGATTGAGCGCCCGGAGGAGGCGGGTTCGGGACTGCGAGTGCAGCGGCAGGCCAACGAGCCTGACGCTGTCTAGTTCTAGCCGCTCCGGCGTACGAAACCCATCGCGTCGTACATCGCCTGCAGAGTCGGCGCGGACACTTGGCGCGCTTTCTCGGCGCCCTGGCTGAGCAACCTTTCCAGCTCGAGCGGATCGGAGCGCAACCTCAGGTAGCGATCCCGGATGGGGTTGAGGCACTCGATGACCGCCTCCGCAACGGCGGTTTTGAAGCGACCATAGCCCTGGCCGCCATACTCCGCCTCGATCGACTCCGGTGAGCGCCCGGAAGCCACCGACATGATGTCGATCAGGTTGGTCACGCCCGGTTTGTCCTCCGCCCTGCGCACCTCGCGCCCGGCGTCGGTCACCGCCGACATCACCTTCTTCCGGATCGCATCCGGTTGATCGACGAGCAGGATCTTGCCCATGTCCGAACTCGTTGTCGTGCCCATCTTCTTTTCCGGGTTGGTCAGGTCCATGATCCGTGCCCCCTGCGCCGGGTACTGTCCCCGCGGCAGCTTGAAAGTCTCGCCAAAGCGTTGGTTGAAGCGGACCGCCATGTCGCGGGCCAGCTCCAGATGCTGCCGCTGATCGTCGCCGATGGGCACGAGATCCGTCTGGTAGAGCAGGATGTCGCCGGCCATGAGCACGGGGTAGGTGAAGAGGCCGGCTGTGACGAAGGTCTGCTGCTCCGCCCTCTCTTTGAATCCGGTCATGCGGCGCAGCTCGCCGAAGCTGGCGACTGCGGAGAGCAGCCACGCGGCTTCTGCGTGGGCGACGTTGTGGCTCTGAACGAAGATCGTTGAGCGGTCGGGTTCGAGGCCTGTGGCAAAGAGCATGGCGGCGAGGTTGAGCGAGCTCTCCCGCAGCGCCGGCGGGTGGTAGTCGACTGTGACTGAATGCAGGTCGACGATGCAGAAGAAAGCTTCGCCCTCCGCCTGAGTGAGCGCGTACTGGCGAAATCCGCCCGAATAGTTTCCGAAGTGCTTATTTCCAGTCGGCTGGATGCCAGAAAAAATGCGCATTGGCCTGCGATTATCCTCGATCGCGACTCAGCCGTCGCGCGGCCAGCAGCAGAGCTGCCTGGCAGGGCAGGTTCTCAGCGACCGCTCCGATGGCCTCCTCCAGAGGCAGCCAGAGCCGCTCCTTGACCGACCCGTCAGGATCCTCGCCGCCCACGCTGGTCAGCTCCGTCGCGAGAAAGAGGGAGATGCGCTCGTCGCAGAAGCCGGGACTCGAATAGCCGCCGCCCAGCCGTTCCCACCGAGCGGCTTCCAGCCCGCATTCCTCTCGTAGCTCCCGCCGGGCCGTCTGCTCCGGCGCCTCACCGGCGTCGACCAGTCCGGCGGGCGCTTCGAGCAGCGTGCCGCCGGTCATCGGTCGCTCCACCCTGACCAGCGCCGCCCAGCCCTGAGCATTGACTGCCGCAACGGCGACGGCCGCCGGATGCAGCACCAATTCGTGGCCTCTCTCATCCACGAAAACCCTTATCAGTCGCCCGCTGAAAACCGCCCGCCGCACTGGGCGACTCTACCCAGCCGGCCCGGTTGCGTATCACTGGAGAGAATGACAACCGGGCATGCACGCAGATGAGATACGTGGTAGCGGCCGGCGAGCACGTCTCTGTCATCGGCCTCGGCACCTGGCAGTTCGGCTCGGGGGAGTGGGGGTACGGCGGCGAATATGCCGAGCGGACGGCCGTCGAGATAGTCAATCGGGCGCTGGACCTTGGCATCAATCTGATCGACACCGCCGAGATCTACGGGCTCGGCCGCTCCGAACGCATAGTCGGCAGGGCTATCGCGGGCCGGCGGGAGCAGGCGTTCCTGGCCAGCAAGATCTTTCCGGTTCTGCCAGTACCCTTCGTCATCCGCCGCCGGGCGCGGCGGAGTGCCCGGCGGCTGCAGGTCGAGCAGATCGACCTCTACCAGCTGCACTTCCCCAACCCGCTCGTGCCGGCCTCCGCTCAGCTGGGCGGCCTGCGGGGCTTGCTCGGGCAGGGCCTCATCCGTCACGCCGGCGTCAGCAACTACTCGCTGGCGGCCTGGCAGCGGGCCGACGGGGCGCTCGGTTCACCCGTGCTGTCCAACCAGGTCTCCTACAGCCTGCTCCAGCAGCACCCGCGGGCAGAGCTGGTGCCTTTCGCCCAACGTGAGGGTCGCCTTGTCATCGCCTACAGTCCGCTGTCACAGGGGGCGCTCTCAGGCCGCTACGGCCCTGAGAGACGCCCGAGCGGTCGCATCCGCCACCTGAATCCGCTGTTCCGCCGCCCGCAGCGGTTGGCCGTTCTCGGGGCGGAGCTCAGGGCAGTCGGGGAGCGGCACGGGGCCACCGCCTCGCAGGTGGCGCTCGCCTGGCTCGTGAACCAGCCCCAGGTGGTAGCCATTCCGGGCGCCAGCTCGGTGGCGCAGCTGGAGGAGAACGCGGCGGCCGGAGATCTTCGGCTGGACACCGAGGACATCGTCAGGTTGGATACGGCGTCGGCGCGGTTCCACAGCGCCTGACCTGCATCCCGGCCGTTGCCGGAGCTACGGCGGCAGCCCTGCAGGTGGAGGGGTCCCGGCTTGGGTTGCCTTAGCGCCGGATCAGGACGCCGGGCGGTCACGCAGCTCGCCGCGCCACGTCTCGCCGCCTGCTCTGGCAGCACCTGTCTGGCCCTGCCGGCGCCACCAGTAGGCGGCAGCGGTAGCTGTCAGGAGAACGCTTACGCCGCCCAGGACGAACCCTGAGCGAGGCCCATAGTGCTCTGCCACCCAGCCCACGAGGAGCGATCCGAAGGGAGTGCTGCCGACGAAGACCACGCCGTAAAGGGCCATCACCCGGCCGCGGAAGGCAGCGTCGACCCTGAGCTGCAGGGCGGAGTTGACTGTCGCCTGGAAGGCCAGCGAGGCGACGCCCAAGGGGACCAGGATGAGGAGCTCCCAGATCAGACTCGGCGCCACCGCCGCACCGAGCAGGCAGAGGCCGAATACCAAAAGGGCAGCCAGCAAACCCGGCCAGCCGATCGTGCGCCGCGACGCGGTGAAGAGGGCTCCTCCCAGCGAGCCGAGGCCGAGCGTCGAGAAGAGGAGGCCGAAGGTCGTCGCGTCGCCGTTGAAGCTGTCCCGCGCGACCAGGGGCAGGATGACGTTGAAGTTGAGGGCGAAAGTGGCCACCGCAGCGATGATGAGGAGCAGTGCCCGCACTTCGCGGTTCGCCCACGCGTAGCTGATGCCCGCGCGCAGCTGGCCCCGGCCGCGAGCTGCCGGCGCTGAGCGGTGCAGCTCCAACGGTTTCATGGCGGCCAGCGCCAGCAGCACTGCCAGGAAGGAAGCGGCGTTGATCAGGAAGCACCAGCCGGTTCCCGCCACCGAGATCAGGACGCCGGCCAGCGCCGGACCGATCACCCTGGCGCTGGTGAAAACAGCGCTGTTGAGGCTGACGGCGTTGGTGATGTGCTTGCGTCCGACCAGCTCCATCACGAACGCCTGCCGGGCCGGCATGTCGATGGCAGCGACGAAGCCCAGGGCCAGAGCGAAGGCATAGACCAGGGCGACGTTGACCACGCCGCTCAGCGTTGCCAGCGCCAGGCCCAGAGCCAGCCCGCCCATCGCTGCCTGGGTACCGAGCAGGACGCGGCGCTTGTCAAATCGATCCGCCACCAGGCCGCCCCAGGCTCCCAGCAGCAGCACCGGCAGGAACTGCAGCGCGCTGACGGCGCCGAGGGCGACGCCGCTGCCGGTCAAATGGAGCACGAGCCAGGACTGGGCGATGCGCTGCATCCAGCTGCCGCTGACGGAGACGATCTGGCCTAGAAAATAGAGGCGATAGTTGCGCACCGCCAGGGAGCCGAAGGTGCCCCCTGCAAGGCGACGCAACGCCGTCACCGAGGGCCCTCTTCCAGCAGCTTCTCCAGCAGTTCCAGCGTCCGCTGCAGCTGGGTAAGTTCGCTGGGGGCGAAGTGCTGCAGCCGAGCGGCCAGATAAGCGGTCTTCTGCCGCCGACGCCGATCCAGCTCCTGGCGGCCGCGGGCGGTGACAGCGATCCGGCTGACGCGCCGATCACCCGGCTCCGACTGACGGCTCACGTAGCCGAGCTCCTCCAGAGCCTGGACTGTCGCGGTCATAGTGGGTGGCTTCACGCCCTCCTCGGCCGCCAGCTCACCTAGTGACAGGGGGCCACGGCTGCGCAGGCTGGCCAGCGCCAGGCTCGCGGTTGGGCTGAGTCCCTTCTCCGCTTCTCGCCGAAGACGGCGATTGAGCCGCGTCACGACAGTGCGCACGCGGCCGGCCAGCTCCAGGACGCTGGCCGGTTCAGCGATGGGTGTCAACATGTTAGTTAGTCTACCTAACTATCGTGCGATCTTTTGCTTGCGGCGTCTGGCCGAACCTGGCTCCGGCCGGATACACTTCGTGCCATGCACACGCCGATCGGTGCTGTTGCGCCGGTCACCGGCTCGCGCCGGGTGCTCGGCCTTCGCTGCCGGGCCTGTGGGCAGGAATACGGGACGCAGGCCACGCATGTCTGCTCGGCCTGCTTTGGACCACTTGACGTCGCCTACGATTACGCGGAGATCGGACGGCGAGTCAGCCAGGCCAGCATCGAGGCGGGGCCGACCAGCATGTGGCGGTATCGCGACCTGCTGCCGCTGCCCGACGAGGCGCCGATCGTCTCGTTGGGCGAGGGCTTGACGCCGCTGATCAAGGCGGACCGGCTGGGCGCGGAGCTCGGGCTGCGCAACCTGTACCTCAAGAACGACAGCATGAACCCGACAAACTCCTTCAAGGATCGGGTCGTCTCGGTCGCCATCTCCTGGGCTCGAGCGCAGGGGTTCCAAACCTTCGGCTGCGCTTCCACCGGAAATTTGGCCAACTCGGTTGCCGCCTACTCCGCTCGCGCAGGAATGGACTGCTACGTTTTCATCCCCGACGACTTGGAGGCGGGCAAGGTGAGTGCTACCAGCGTTTTCCAGCCCCACCTCGTGGCCGTGCGAGGGAACTACGACCAGGTGAACCGGCTCTGCAGCCAGCTGCTGGAGGATCTGCCCTGGGCGTTCTGCAACATCAACCTGCGGCCCTTCTACGCCGAGGGCTCAAAGACGCTGACCTATGAGACCGCCGAACAGCTCGGCTGGCGGCTGCCGGATGAGATAGTGATCCCGATCGCGAGCGGCTGCCAGTTCGTCCGCCATCGCCGAGCTGTCGGTGAGCTGATCGATCTCGGCCTGGTGCCCGAGCCCGCTGGCCTCCCGCGGCTGACCGGCGCTCAGGCCCTCGGCTGCGCCCCCGTCTACAACGCCTGGCGGGCGGGCAGCGAACGGGTTCAGCCTGTCCGGCCGGACACCATCGCTCGCTCCATCGCCATCGGCAACCCCTCGGACGGTGGAGACGTGGTCCGCATCGCCGCTGAAACGGGCGGTGTTGTGGAAGCAGTGAGCGAGCCTGAGATAGTTCACGCGATCAGGCTCCTGGCTCGGACGGAGGGTATCTTCACCGAACCGGCCGGCGGCGTGACCATCGGCGTTTTGGCCAAGCTGGCCAGATCCGGCCGCTGGAGCGGCGACGAGGTGGTGGTGGCCTATGTGACAGGTCATGGCCTGAAGGCAGCCGAGGTGGTAGCGGATTCCAAGTTCGACCACCTGATCGAAATAGAGCCGAGCCTGCGGTCGTTTCAGGAGAGAGTCTTTTCGACAGTCAAGGAGTAGTTACCAAGTGCCCCAATTCCGTATTCCCGGCCCACTGCGCAATCTCAGCGGCGGTGAACCCGTCGTCGAAGTCCAGGCGGAGGATCTGCGCAGCGCCATCGATGCGCTCGACGGCCTGCACCCTGGCTTCAAGGGTCGACTCCTCGACGACCAGGGCGAGCCGCGCCAATTCGTGAACCTCTATCTAAACGAGGACGACGTGCGCCTGGGCGACGGCCTCGCTTCCAAGTTGAAGGCGGCCGATGAGATCGCCATCGTGCCGGCGGTGGCGGGGGGCGCTGAGGCCGGCAATCGAAGGCATCCCTAGCTCCCCAAACTCCCTCCCAGTCGGCTCTCCTACCGCTGCCTAGACTGGGCAGGATGCGCATCGCGGTAGCCCTCTCGGGCGGAGTCGACTCGAGCGTGGCGGCAGCCCTGCTGGCGAAAGAAGGGCACGAGGTGACAGGTATCACTCTGCAGCAGTGGCCGCGCGACGACGAAGCCGCCGGCCGGCACGGCGGCTGCTGTTCGCTGTCGGCAGTGGAGGACGCCCGTCGGGTGGCCGCCCAGCTCGGCATCCCCTACTACGTCTGGAACCTGGAGCGGGAATTCGGCGAACGGGTCATCGAGCCCTTCCACCAGGCCTATCGCGAGGGCAGCACCCCCAACCCCTGCCTCAACTGCAATGCGTTCGTCCGCTTCGATCTGATGCTGCGGCGCGTGCTGGACCTCGGGTTCGACGCTATGGCCACCGGCCACTATGCCCGGATCTTGGCTGGGCGCCTCGGGCCTGAGCTCCACGAGGCTAGAGACCCGGCCAAGGACCAGTCGTACATGCTCTACCACCTGACCGAGCCGGTGCTGGCCAAGCTCCGCTTTCCGCTGGGCGAGCTGACCAAGCCAGAGGTTCGCCAGCTGGCGGCCGGTCTGGGCCTGCCAGTCGCGACCAAGCCGGAGAGCATGGACATCTGCTTCATTCCGAGGGGCCAGACTCGCACCTATCTGAGCCGGCGGCTGCCGGTCGCGACCGGCGAGGTGGTGAACAGGAGCGGCCGGGTGGTGGGGCGGCACGCCGGCACGGCGCTGTACACGGTCGGCCAGCGACAGGGGTTGGGACAGCTCGAAGTGCCAGGCCCCTGGTACGTGACTGCCGTCCACGCAGACCGAAATCAGCTGACAGTGGGACGGAAGGAGGACTTGGCGGTGCGGCAGGTCGAGCTCTCATCGGTGCGCTTCGTGGCCGGCGCGGCCCCGGCGCGCCTTGCTTGCCAGGCCCGATTGCGCTACCGGGCCCGGCCGGTGACGGCGACTTACGAGGCCGGCCGCCTGGAGCTGGCCGAACCGTTCTCCGGCGCCGCGCCGGGGCAGGCGGCGGTTCTCTACGAGGGCAGTCGGGTGCTGGGCGGCGGCATCATCAGCTCTGCCGCCTGAGCCTTCCTCACGAGGTGAACGGGGCTCAGCTGGCCGGACGCCGGCTCGCACTAGAGTGAAGTCATGAGCACGAAAGTCGAAAAGAGCGAGCAGGAGTGGAGGGCTGAGCTGAGCCCTGAGCAGTATCACGTCCTCCGCGAGCAGGGGACCGAGCGCCCCTTTACCGGCCGCTACTGGGACGTCCACGACCAGGGCAGCTATCACTGTGCCGGCTGCGGCGCCGGGCTCTTTGAGTCGGCTACGAAATTCGACTCCGGCACCGGCTGGCCCAGCTTCTGGGCCCCGGCGGACGACAGGTCGGTCACGCTGCACAAGGACCGCAGCCTCTTCATGACGCGCACGGAGGTGCGCTGCGCAAACTGCGGCGGTCACTTGGGCCACCTGTTCGACGATGGTCCGCAGCCCACCGGCCAGCGCTACTGCCTGAACTCGGCGGCTCTGGAGCTTCGTCAGGAGGCAAAGAGCTGATGGCGATCGCAACCTTCGGCGCCGGCTGCTTCTGGCAGGTCGAGGCTACCTATCGGGCCGTGCCCGGTGTCCTGGACACAGCTGTCGGCTTCATGGGCGGTGCCAAGGCCAACCCCACCTATCGTGAGGTCTGCACAGGGCGCACCGGCCACGCCGAGGTACTGCAGGTGGAGTACGACCCGGACCGAGTGTCCTACGACCAGCTGCTGGACCTTTTCTGGGAGAACCACGACCCGACAACCCTGAACCGCCAGGGGCCCGACCTCGGCACGCAGTACCGGTCGGTGATCTTCGCTTCGGACAAGGCCCAGATCTTGGCGGCCCAGGCTTCGCGAGAGCGCTGGCAGCCTCGCTTCAGGCGTCCTATAGTCACCGAAATCGTCCCTGCAGAGATGTTCTGGCGGGCTGAGGAATACCACCAGCGCTACCTGGAGAAGCAGGGACTGGTCAGCTGCACGCTGGGCACTCCCGTTCACGCCTGACAGCGAGTCCGGTCGCGGCCTGACATTTTAACTGAGGGCTCGCTCAGCCTGACGCGATGCGTCAGCCGGAGGCCCCGAAGCTCCTGCGCGATGTTGTGACTGGCGTTCGGCTGGCCAGACCGTGTTGCTAGCTGTATGAGGGCCGGACGTTGGTGACGCGGGTCTTGAGTCGGGATGCTGGCGGTTGGCCGCCCGCGGCGCTGTGGGGTCGATGGTAGTTGTAGTGGACGTTCCAAATGGCGATGGCTTGTGAGCGTTCGTCCTCGCTGGCGTATTCGCGGGCGTAGAGGAGTTCCTCAGTCATGATCCTCTGGTAGCGCTCGGCCTTGCCGTTATGGCGTGGCGTGTAGGGCTTGGTCTTCTGGTGGCGGGTGCGATGGCCGACGATGCGGGCGAAGTCGTTGGAGCGGTAACAGGCGCCGTTGTCGGTGACGATGCGGTGGATGTGGGTGATGCCGTGGGCGGCGAACCAGACCTTGGCTCGGGCGAGGAATGCGGCTGCGGTCGTGCCCTTCTCGTCGTCGAGTGGTTCGGTGTAGGCCAGTCGGGAGAACCCGTCCACGATGGAGTGCAGGTAGAGGTAACCGGCCTTGGCGCCTGCGGTTTTGGCGCGGTCGACTGCCCGCTTCTGGGCGCTGTTGCGGCCGTGGATGCGCCATCCGCCGCCGTCGGGGATCCGGCCGACCTTCTTCACGTCCAGATACGCCATGTGACCCCGCCAGCGGGCGATGATCTTGCCGGGCTGGCGGTTGCTGTGACCGCTGGGGTCGATGAACCTGCGCTGACCAAGCCCGAGTCGGTCAGGTGGCGGGTGACGGTGCGGCGGTT
>JALZAW010000385.1:0-2372 GCA_030948155.1 Candidatus Dormiibacterota bacterium
TAGCTGTGCTTCGGCTTCGGTCCCGCCAGCCGGCTGATCACCGGCTGTGGGCGGCACTAACCCGAACAGCCCGTTGACCTTCACCTTGGCGCTCATCCCAGGCTGATCTCCTGCAGCCGTCATCTCGCCTCGGCCTCCTGCTGGAAGCCTCCGGAGCCGCTTCTCCTGTCAACCCGCTACGCGGGTCCTCCACTGCGTTGCGGGCCTTCGGCTGACAGCTCAGCCCCTCCGGCTCGGACTTCCGCCATAGGGGGCATAGGCCCCCCCGAGAGTCCATGGGACTCCGGCGAGCGGTTGGAGAAACGCCGACTGCGACGGCGGAAGAGCGGGAGCAGCGAACGCTCTCGACCGCCAGTGTCAGGCTCGGCCGAGTCGTACTGCTGAGCCGACCGGCGCCGCGACTGTACCGGCGGAGGACAGACCCTGTTCGTCAGCCGCGCGGGCAGGGCGCCTGCGCCGCCAGCGCGGACCTGACCATCTTCAAGTCGTCGACGCTCATTCCGCCATCTCGTTCATCAGAGTCATATCCGGCCAGATCCGTTAGTGGCCTGGCGGGACACGCTCAGGTCAGGTGGTCGGGTCAGGGTCTGGAATACGACGCAGTAGCGCTCGGTGGTAGCCAACAGGGCGTCGAGGTCTTCCGGGCTGGCGTCGCTCTCGAGCTCGAATCTGAGCCGGATAGCCGCGAACCCGACCGGCGCGTGAGGGTCAACGCCCATGGTGCCGCGGAAATCGAGGTCGCCTTCGGCGCGCACCCTGCCGGTGAGGGCGATCCCGCGGTTAATGGCCACTGCCCGAAGGGTCACCCCGGCGCAGGCCACCAGCGCTTGGAGGAGCATGTCCCCCGAGCAGGCGAAGCTTCCGTCCCCTCCGCTACCCGGGTGTAGGCCCGCCTCGACCAGGGCTCGACCGGTCTGCACGGAACAGGAGATTTCCTCAGACCCCAGCTCACCCTCGGCGTGCAAGGTGACAAGCGCCGCCGCCGATTCGGCCCGGTAGCGGGCCTTGAGCGGAGCCTGTATCGATCGAAGCTGCTCACCGTCCAATGCAACACCTCCTCGTGATGCGGCGACATTACGCCACCGCTGAGCCGGCTCGGGAGACGCGACGACTTGAATGGTAGAGGTGGTGCGCAGAGATACTGGTCGGCATCTGTTTCCACAGTCCGGCCGAAGCGTCGGCGCTCCGAACAGACTGAACCTCGCGCAACCGCGGAGGAACCAGAGCCGCCGGATCCCTCCGACCCTGGAGCACAATGGCTACCCGTGGCGCTCCTCGAGCGTGAAGCTCTGGTCGACGACCTGCGGATCGCCTGGAGCGCTGCCATGGAGGGTCGGGGCTCCCTCTTCTTCCGGGAGGAGAGGCCGGCGCTGGGAAGACGACGCTCGTCAATATCTTCGTGCGAGGGGTCAACGACGGTAGCCGCGTCATCGAGGGTGCATGCGATCCGCTCGCGACACCAGAGCCTCTCGGGCCGTTCTTCGAACTGGCGACCGTGCTCGGCCCAGAAGTGGTTGACCTCCTGGCCCGGCCCGAGACTCCCAGGAAGCTGTTCAGCCTGGTCACGCAAAGGCTTGATGCCATTCCCACCGTCCTGGTGCTCGAGGACATTCATTGGGCCGACTGAATCCCAAGAGCAGCCGAGACCGTCAGCAGCGTGGTGTTGGGGCTGCTCCTTCGCCAGGCGCCCGTGAGCGTGGCTGCCAAACAGCAGCGTGGACTGAACAACTGCAGGCGGTCCGTTGACGGCGTCGACCGTCCAGAGCTGAAGCTGAGCGGCTGCCGCCAGAGCCAGCGCCGACGACCCGCGCGGCCGCCGGGAGTGGCGACGTCTCCTCGAGCTGGCTCAGGCACGGAAGGTCGACTTGATCGTCGTCTGGCGTCTCGACCGCGCCTTCCGATCGGTACTGGACGGCGCCCAGACACTGAAGCAGCTCCGAAGCTGGGACTGCGGCCTCTTCTGGCCGGCCTGTGGCGGCCTCACCCGCGTCAACGGCTACCGACTTCTCGCCCCGGTCCGGCTAGGTAGAGGCGCAGCCGCTGCCGGCGGAGTCAGGCCGTCGTCGGTTTGCGCATTGCCTCATGGATCACGTGACCGTCATGCCATTCCGGCTCCGATTCCAGGTGCTCGAGGAGGCGCCTGTATTCGCGGTCCATCTCCGGGCTGTTAGCGTTCTGCTTATAAGCATCCTCGCTCTCGAAGACGACGCTCATCCATAGCTCGTTCGGGTTGTCGACGCCGCGGAAGATCGTGTGATAAACCCAGCCGGGCGGCGGTGAGTCCTCGAACCGCTTCAGGTCTGCAAGGAACTCCTCATCACGGCCAGGCTTGACGCGGTATTTCGCGATTGTGCCGTACATCAGCTTTCATA
>JALZAW010000385.1:2382-3265 GCA_030948155.1 Candidatus Dormiibacterota bacterium
ATGGCAGGTCGATCTCATCTCGCCCGCAATGTTCAGGCTAGTACCGGTGGCTTGATCGCGCCGGCTTGAATGGCGAACAGCCAGACGTCGTTGAGGCCGACGTGTTCAACCACCTTGCCGTCCCTGATCGTGTAAATGCTCCAGGACTCGAAGTCGTAGGGCTGCCCGTTGGCCTCGGCGCCGATCCACGGCACGCCGGACGCATTGGTACCGATGATTCGGTTGCGCATCAGCACCTTGTCGCCCTCAGCGATCATTTCGAGGGTCTCAACCTTCCGATCCAGGAGGAACTGGCTGACCATACCGTGGGCTGCCTTGCCGCCCGGGAGCCCGGGCGGCATGCCCGGGACGTTGGAATGGGCCACGAAGTCGGCCGCGAAATACTGGTCGAGATCGTCGGTGGCGTTCTCGTTCCAGGCGGCCTGGATCTTGCGGACGAGCTCCTTATTGGCTTCAGACATGGCGGGTCCCCTCCTTACGGGCGAGTGCCGGCGGCCGGTTACGACGGTGCTGCCAGATCTTCCTCCAACCCAACTTGCAGGGCAAGACCCAGGCACAAAGCGCGACTTCCCGGTCTTCGTGGAGAACCCCCCTACCAGGGAGTGGTGGATCGTCGCTGACCACGAGCCGTTCGGAGGAAGGGGCCGATCCGCCGCGCTCTGGCCTGAACTTGTAGCGGCGCAAAGCACACCCCACTCGCCCCAGTGGCCGTCGCGGCACAGCTCCCTCTTCCCCATACCGTGGATTTACCTTTACGGTTCATGCGGCGGTGGAACGCTCTGGGAGAGCGGACTTGTGATCAAACCGCTCCTATTGAGTTCCAGAGCCAACTGTGAGGAGGAGTTGAAGGGAGAAGTGTTCACTTCCCAAGGTTGAGGTAGCG
>JALZAW010000386.1 GCA_030948155.1 Candidatus Dormiibacterota bacterium
CCCCCCAGCAACGCGACCTCCCCGGCGTCGGCTCGCAGCAGCCCGAGCATCACACGAATGGTCGTTGTCTTGCCTGAGCCGTTCGGCCCGAGAAACCCGTGGACCTCGCCGGCCTCGACCGACAAGTCGAGACCGTCGAGAGCACGCGTCGATCCGAAGGTCTTTACAAGACCTGAAACTGAGATCGCGGGCGCCACGCGCAACATGATCGCACCGGCCCTTGGCTTATTACGTCGCAGTAGCGCTGATTCATGGACGCCCAATGGTTGCGAGGGCTATATGTAGGTAGGCGAGGGCCGACTGAGCTACTCCTTGACCTGGACCCGGCTCCGTGACCCTCGCTATGCCGACCCCACTGCCAGCACCTCGGAAACGTACTCTGACAGCACGGCCGTCACCAGCAGATGCAACCGCGCATCGGCCGGACTGAAGGTTCGTTGGTGATCCTGGCCTTCTGGATGCAGCGGCGCGTTGCTTGCGTCTACCAGTCCTTGCCACAGCGCGTCCAACAGGCCACGGCGCGGGTCACCCTCCGGCCAACCGCATCGTTGCGCAACGACGTCGGCAAGATGGATCTTTCTGTTGGTGTTCAGCTGACGATTCCACGAGTAGATGAGGCCACGACATTTACCGACGCAGTCCTCGTAACGCCTCTCGTCGAACGCCCGAACGGCGCCATCCCACTCCTTCCCACTGTTGCCAATCTTGGGCAGCGCCGGGGACAGGGTCACCTCGATCAGCCGTACACGGTCGAATCCAAGTCCTGGGAGGACGTTTCGCACCCAGACGGATGGCTCAACGCCGACGCGAAGGTCGCTGATCGAAGTGGACCAGAAAGTAGGAGAGTTGAGAATGCTCTATGAGTTGCTGAAGGACGCCAACCTGCTCGCCTACCCGGATCCGGACATTCGCCTGGCGATCCAGCGTTCGGTGGCGGTGGAGACAGCTCGAGGCATCAAGATCACGAAAGAGCGGGCCGCCCACAACGTGGACGTCGTGGTGGCGCTGGCGATCGCCGCTCTGGGAGCAGTTGAGGCTTTACAGGGCCCGGCGTGCTCGCCGGAGGAGGTCGCCGCCCTGGCCGAGGTCAACACCGGCCTCAGGATCGCGAACCGCTACGACTCTTTGCCGTCGCTCGGCAGCCTCAGCCCGCTCGGGCCCTGGTGATCGTGCCCAGAGACGGTTTTACCCGCCTGGTGGTCTTGGGCATGCTCGGCGCGATCGTCCTCCTCAGCTTTCTCTTCGGCGTTGTCGTCTACACCTACCACTGAGCGACCCGTAAGGCTACACGGGCGGGACACGATGGGTAACGGCGGTCGGGGTCGCTAACCGTCGCTGGGGAGCTGCCGCGGCTTTTCGCTCAGCATGGCGGTGTTCATTGCTGGTCCTGAGAAGGATGCCTCTCTCCCCAGGCGGGGTCACGGAGCTTGTGGAGCGCGCGACTCTCGACGTACTGGGCTTTGCCGACCGTCCAGCCCAGCGCTGCCGCGACTTCCGGTCGACTGCGGGCTTTGTGGTCGACCAGGCCGAACTTGAGTTCCAGTACTCGCCGCTCGCCGTCACTAAGCAGGTGACCCGATCGCTCCATCTCCTGCGCGACCTGAGGGACCGTGATGTGCTGGACGTGCCAGCACAGCCGATCGTGGCGTCCAAGCATCTCCTCGACGACGGTCGCCGGGACCAGGTCGCCGCCATCTTTCAGGCGGCGGAGGAGGTGCTCGAGTTCCTCACGAATGAGTTCGCGAACGACTTCCCGAAGATCGGCGATCCGGATGCCGGCTTGCTCCAGCCGACCGAACGCGCTGTAGTCGAAGCCGGTCGTGGTCATGGTTTCCTCGCTCACTGTCCTACCTCATGTCTCGGTGTTCACCGTGCAATCTGCGCACTCGGGCAGCTCCATGCCAGCGCTCATTGGGGCCTCGCTCGACTCCAGTGCTCACGAGGCTTTCGTCTGCGGCCGAGCCACTCGCGGCCGCCCTGGGTCCCGGGCGAGGATGCGCTGAATTAGTCGATACCTGCCAATGACCGCCTCGCGGCGCGGGCTGTCCCTGCTCCTGGAGCTCGAGGATGATCTGACGGATGCTCGCACCCTGCCGGTGGCGCCAATGCACCCAGCCCTCAGTGCGCGGGTCTATCTGCGGGGGTCGGCCGAGGACGATGCCGGCCTTGCGCCTCTCCGCCAGGCCTTCCTTGGTGCGCTCCCCCCCGCGGCGACGCTCGAACTGCGCGATAGAGATCGCCATGTTGGCCATCAGCTCGCCCATCGCCGTGCTCATGTCCAGTCCGAGGTCGAGTACGACGACTGCCCAGCCCTCACGTCGTGCTCGCTCGAGGAGGAGACCGAAGTCCACCGTCGAGCGGGAGACGCGGTCCAGCTTGGCCGCCATCAGGCAGTCGGCCCTGCCGGCTGTCAGCTCTTCAAGCGCTGCCTTGAGCCGGTGCAGGCCGTTGATGCTCTTACCAGAGGCGACGTCCTCGAAGACCTCGAGCAACGGCCAGCCACGATGCTGGCACTCACGCTCTATCGCCTGGCGCTGCGCCGAGAGCCCCGCGCCGCTCTCCCCCTGGTCGACGGTGCTCACGCGGACGTAGCCGACGGTCCTCGGCGGGTCCTGGCGCTCTCTTTTCATGGCCTTGCCTGCAGCCCAGCCAACCTCTCTTTCAGCTGCTCCACCTCGGCGCGCTCCAGAAGGCCGACGAACATCCGGCTCACCGTCCAGAATTCACGTTCAGCCATCAGCGGGGAAGCCTAGCCACGTGGCGGCGTCAGGAGTCCGCAGATCGGCTCGTCGACCGGCTGGCCGGTAAACCCGCGGTACTCCATCCCGCACTCGCACTCGACCAGCTGCGCGCCCCTCGGCAGCGATACTGGGCGGCAGGCAACGCAGAGCACAACGCGCTCCCCGGCCATCAATCGGCGTCCAGGACCCGTCGTCGGCCGCGCCCTTTGCCGGTCGGTTCTTGGCGCGGCAGGTCTTCGGGAAGCCCACGCTGACGACGCCGGTAAGCGGCCTGCCGGCACGCCGGCGAGCAGAAACGTCGGGCCGACCCAGGTCCGTTGGCGCTTGGGAGCGGTCCGCCGCAACCGTCGCAACGTGTCATCCGGCGTGCGGCCAGCCGTAACGCACTACGGTGGCCATGGTAGCTCCGAGTGGAGATCAGGCGAGGCCGTCTACAGAGGTCTGGCGGCCCCGACGGCTTGGCTCGACGGCGTAATCTAAGGCCCCGAGGGCGGGATGCCTTGCTTCGTGCTCCTTTGTGA
>JALZAW010000387.1 GCA_030948155.1 Candidatus Dormiibacterota bacterium
TGCGAGCCGCCGACCTCCGCGAAGCCCGGCGACAAGGCGATCATCACCGCTGACGGCCGGCTCCGCGGCTGGATCGGTGGGAGCTGCTCGGAGCCGGTGGTTCGTCGCGAGGCACTGCGGGCGCTATTTGAGGGTGTACCGCAGCTGGTCAGGATTGTCCCCGCTCCGGAGGTCAAACAGACGAGAAAACGTGGCGAGCTGACTGTCGCCACGACCTGCCCAAGTGGCGGCGCCCTCGACATATTCATCGAGCCGCGGCTGCCACGACCGTTGCTGCTCGTATTCGGCGACAGCCCCTCCGCGCGAACTCTCGTGCAGATGGGGTCGCTGGCCGGCTTTCGGACGTGCTCGGTTCATCCCGGCGCCGTGCCCGAAAACATCCCTGAGGCCGACCTTGTGCTGGGCTCCCTGGACCTTTCCGGCGCCAATCCCGGGGCCGACAGCTGGGCCGTCGTGGCCACGATGGGTCATTACGACGAGGATGCAATCGAGGCTGCGCTTGCTTACCCCGACCTTGACGTCGGCCTGATCGCGAGCACGCGGCGCGCTGCCGCGGTGCGCGAAGCGCTCCTCAGCCGCGGGCTGGACGAAGAGACGGTCGGCCGGATCAGGACGCCGGCCGGCCGAGTGCGCGGGGTGAGCCAGGAGGAGATCGCGCTGCTGGCCCTGGCTGAGGTCGTGACCGCGCGAAGGAGGCGCGGCCAGCCGCGATCCAAGCCAGCGGTATCGAACGTGGTCTTCGCAACAGACCAGGTGTGTGGAATGACAGTCGATCCATTAACCGCGATGCACAAGGCGGCCTACGGTGACACCACGTACTGGTTCTGCTCTGCCGGTTGTCAGGCGGAGTTCGAGAAGGCTCCCTTGCGCTACCTCAGGCCCGTCGAGGCTTAGTGTCCCGCTCCGGAGGCTCAACCGAAATGCCAGTGGCAGCGCTGCGCGGTGCCCGGGGCACCCTCCGGGTTCATCCGGCTAGGCGCCCGATCTCCGCGTTGCCGGCTCCGCTACTCGCTTACAGGTCTATCGACATGCGCGCTCCGTTGCTCGCCGGCGCCTTGACCTCGGGCGCCGATCCGGCGACTTTCGGCCGATCCTCCGAATCAGGACACTGATGCCTTCGACCGGCGTGGTCCTCGCCGCGGGGTCTTCACGGCGGATGGGGAGTCCCAAGCAGCTGCTGCCCATCGGCGGGAGGCCGCTGCTCGAGATCGTGGTGGCGCATGCCTGCGCCTCGAGGCTTGACGATGTGCTCGTCGTCCTCGGCGCCTCGGCTATTGAGATCCGCGACGGCGTGGACCTCGGGAGAGCCCGCGTGCTAGTCAATCCCGACCACGCATCCGGGATGGCTTCGTCATTGCGTGCGGGACTGGCGGCCCTAGGCGACGGAGTCGATCGCGCAGTGGTCATCCTGGGCGACCAGCCCGGCATCTCCGGACGCCTCCTCGATTCGCTCCTCGACCTTCAGGAGGAAACCGGCCTGCCCGCCGCGGCGCTGAGCTTCAACGGCTTGCTCCATCCACCGGTCGTGCTGAAGCGGGAACTCTGGGGCGACCTGATGGCGCTCGAGGGCGATGTCGGCTGCAGGGCGGTGATCCGCGCCCGGCCCGAGCTGGTGGCGAGGCTCCCTTCAGTTGATGACCTGAACCACCCCGTCGATCTCGATACACCCGAGGACTACCGGCGGCTGAAGTCGATCAGGACCTGAGTGGCACGAGTGTCTGTTTTCCGACGCTCCGTTTAGCCGGCGCCTTCGACAGCGGTCGGTTCCAGAGCCGCCAGTACCTTCCTGAGCAGTCCGGCGAGGGTCGTGAGCTCCTCATCATTGAGACTGGCGAGCAGCTCGCGCTCGCTCCCGGTGTTTGCAGTCACCGCCTCTTCGAGGATCCGGGCACCCTCATCGGTCAGCTCGACCAGGACGCCTCTCCGATCGTTGGGGTCGCGTGTCCGCTTGACAAGACCGCGGCGCTCGAGGCGGTCGAGCCGGCTCGTGATGCCCGCAGACGACAGCATCAGCCCCTTGAACAGCCGGGTCGGCGAGAGCCGGTTGGGGGGTCCGGCGATGCGCAGCGCGCTGAGGACACCGACCTCGCCGCGACCGAGCCCGAAGCGGCCGAAGGCCTCTTCCTGGTGGCGGGCGACGTGCAGCGCAATCCTCGAAAGTCGCGCGGTGACCTGGTAGGGCGCCATCTCGAGACCCGGCCGCAGGGCCGTCCATTTATCCAGAAGTTGGTCGGTCCAGTCTCGCGACACGTCTCGAGTATATGGAATAGCTCTGCCGAGTGCGAGATTCTCGCTTACAAGTATCTCGCTTACGAGCGATACATTGCGGTAGAGGGCCCGCCCATAAGGGAGTTGAGGACGATGAACCCTGAGATTCAGTACTCGTTGTGGAGGTTCGAGCAGCGCCGGCACGAGGTCGAGCTCGAACGCCGGAGGGCGTATCTGCAGGCGCGCCGGCCTGACCCCATGCTGGATCCGACAGTGGTCGTGGCCAGCGCGAGAGAGGCGCCGTCTTGCCCAGGCCTGGCGGAGGCGTCATGAGCGTGGTGCAAGACCTGCTGCCTGACGCAAGTCCCGAGGCCGCGATCGATGTCGCGCTGCGAGAGTTCGACCTTGTGTACCTGTTCATCTACTCGCGGGTCGGGAATCGAGCCGATGCGGAGGACCTGACCCAGCAGGTGGCCCTCAAGGCGCTACCCAGAGTGCGCGACGGCTGGGTGCAGCCGGCGGTACGAGGCTACCTTTACGCCACAGCCCGGTCGGTGCTGGCGACTTTCTGGGCCGGACGCGGCCGGATCCGGGAGGCTGAGCTGTTCGACGACGTCTCGGACGAAGGACGTGGGCGCGAGCTGGCGGCGCCGCCGGAGGCGGCGGCATGGGTGGAGCGAACGTTGAGCGCCCTACCGGCCCACTACAGGCAGATTCTCGAGCTTCGCTTTCTGCGTGGTTACTCTCTTCGGGAGGCGGCCCAGGAGATGGGCAAGACTGTTGGCGGAGTGAAACTGATGCAGCTCAGGGCACTGCGAGCGGCCGCGGCGGTCGGGCAGAGCCGGTAACGCCGGCTTACAGCTAGACGCTCCTCTCGTAGCGGTTTCGTTCCCAGTCGGTGACGGTCTCCTGCCACGCCTTGAGCTCCCACCTGCGGGAGGTGGCGTAGTAGTCGCTGAACTTCTCGCCGAGCCCGCGACGGAGCACCTCGTCCGACTCGAAGGCAAGGACAGCCGCCTCCAGAGAGCCAGGCAGCATCGCGAGGT
>JALZAW010000388.1 GCA_030948155.1 Candidatus Dormiibacterota bacterium
GTGGCTAAATTCACGCTACCCTACAGTCGACTGGACCGCCCGAAATTGCACGACGGCCGGGACATCGTCCGTACGTCCGTCGTCTGAACTTGCGATGAGGTGGTCGGTTCCACTCGTGCCGTCAATACGGTCCACGATGAAAGGGTGGCGTCTGCCGCGTAAAAGACGCTGTCTGCCTCATGGATTGCGATCGAGGTTGGCTGTAACGTCCAGGTGGCGCCGAAGCTCTCGGCGTGCCAGAGGTTTTCTCCATCGGCGGCGACGCACCGGCCATTGGGCTGGCAGGCCATCCGGAAGCTGAGCGGACCCGGAAACGGCGGCGTTGCCTGATTCCACTGGTGTCCGCCATCCGCGCTGATCTCAAGCGTCGACGGTTCTGGGGGCCCGGCGTCAAGTCCGACGACAAATGCTCTCCCGGCAGCAATCGCCCAAGGAATGTTCCCCGTTGCCTTGAACTGCGGTACTTCCCATGTCCGGCCGCCGTCCTGGCTCAACAGCAAACGAGCCCCAGCGTCGCTCACGTCAGGGATGAGTACGGTGTGACCAGACACGAGGGGGTTCGACGGTGAGGTGACGTGGATTGGGCCCAGCAGAGACCAATCCATCGGCCGGCCGTTCGCGACAACTTCTGTCCAGCCAGTAGTGTTGCCCGGGGCCGACGTGCCTATCAGCGCGGCCACCCCTAAGTTGTCATCGACTCCGACCCGGAGCGCGAAGGATGTCGTGGTCACGCCACAGGAACGTTGCTCGATCGTCGACAGGAAGATGAACGGCCGCATCGCATTCGCCAAGCAGCAGCGAGCCAAACTTCGGTGTGAACGCTGGTTCGGCCAGTCGCTCGCGGAGCCTCTGCAGCTCGGTAGCGATGGGGAGGAGTCGAGCGAAGACGTTGTCGCCCTGATTGGCGAGCCCGACGTGGGCCTCGCCGGCCGACGGTCGTTACTCGGATCGTGATCGCGCCGCGATTGGCGTGCCAGACGGCTCCGCCGGTCGGCTCTGGTGTGAGCATCGCCCGGGCGTCCGGATCGATTATGCGCTGATGGTGGAGGTGGCCGCTACCGGTCGTCGAGCCCGTCTCCTCGTCACAGGCGAAGTGCAGCACTACCCGCCCGCGGTCGAGCCGGTTCCTCATCCACTGGGTTTAAAAGGTCGGGTCGCCCCGGCGACACGCCAGGCGGCGACGTGAGTCAATCCTTGGCCAGCGGCGTCTCGTCCAAATGCCGCTGGAGCTCGTTGACTGACTCGAACACACAACAAGCCCCGGCGCGTTGTAGATCCCGCTCAGAGAAGCCTCCGGTCAGGATGCCAATCGTCGAGTCGCCGACCATTACTGCTTGGTCGGTCTTCACCTTTTCCATGGCGGCGAGCACCAAGTCGGGCTTCGGCTTCGTCCACTCCACCTCGGCCGACGTGGTCCACGCGTCCGCCAGCCCACGAGCGTCCAGCAGTTCTAAGTAGTGGTCAACTTCTTTCTGCCTAGCCGAGCTGGCCAGTACCAGGGAATGTCCGCGCTCCTTCAGCTTGCGGGAAGGGAAAGTCGGGATTCTCAAGTCCTGAGTGGAGCCAATCCCCAGGGGCAGGCTTGGCGGCGGATGGTCGAACCTCACAACCGCCGATGAGACGGTGGGAGGAAGGGATTGGACCAAACTTCCGTGGAGGATTGACGACAAGATGACCATGGTTGACAGGGCGCCTTCCGGTAAACTGCCAGAAGATCAAGCGGAGACAACTACGGCACGAGAGAGCGGTCGGTCGATGTCGTCGGGAGCCCTGGTTGGCGTCGGCGTCTCCGCCTTCGTTGACGAGACCGTCTTCCATCAGCTGCTGCACTGGCACCACTTCTATGACAAGTCGACTCCTGACGTGGGACTGGTGTCGGATGGCCTCTTCCATGCATTCGGCTGGTTCGCGGTCGTGGGCGGCTTCTTCCTCTTGGCAGATCTCCGGCGTCGGGGCACACTCCGGGGATTCCACTGGTGGGCGGCTCTACTCATCGGCATGGGCGGCTTTCAGCTCTACGACGGCACCATCCAGCACAAGCTGCTGGGGCTACACCAGATCCGCTACCACGTCACCATCTGGCCCTACGACTTGGTCTGGAACCTGTTGGCGGTGATCGCCATCGTGGTCGGCTTCGTCTGGCTTCGGCGCTCACGCATGGCTCGGTCTTCCGATCGGTAGAGGATGGCTCCACTGCTGACAAACAATCCGGCGCCGATCTCCGGCTTGCTCCTTTTCGCCACCGCCTACCTCCTGGGCGTCCAGCGTCTGCGGGTGCGGCGAGTCCGCTGGCCGGCTCATCGGAGCGCGCTCTTCCTGCTCGGGCTGGCCATCATCGGGGTAGCGATCCTCTCCCCAATCTCTCCCGAGGACGAGCGTTTCGACATCCACACGCTTCAACACCTCCTTCTGGGGATGGCGGCGCCCATCTGCCTGATGCTCTCCGCTCCTCTCACGCTGCTCCTGCGGACGCTCCCACCGCCCAGCCGAGCTCCCCTGGCCAGGCTACTGCACAGCCGCCTTCTGTGTCTGATCGCGCACCCCGTCACCACTGCGCCACTCGCGGTCGGCTCTCTCTATGCCCTCTACTTCTCCGGCCTCTACCAGGCGAGCCTCGACCATCCCACCCTCCATGAGCTGGTCCATCGCCACTTCATAGTCGCGGGCTACCTGTTCGCCTGGTCCATCGCAGGCATTGACCCAGTCTTCCGGCGCCCGTCGGTGGCTGTCCGGGGCGCTGTCTTGATCATCGCCATGGCGGCCCACTGCACCCTGGCCAAGCTTTTGTACGTCCACGGCCCGCTGGTCGCGGCTGCTTCGGGCGTCTCCCTTCCGGAGCGCAAGGCAGCCGGCCTCATCATGTGGTACGGCGCCGACGCCATCGACCTGGTGCTGCTTCTGCTCTTCTTTGCCCAGTGGTATGTCGCCGGCGGACGCAAATTGCGCCGCCAGCGGACGGCGACCACGCCACGTCGTCCGCCGCCAAAGTGGAATGAATGGAGCGTCCCGGCCCAGGCCAGTGGTTCCCGGACCTAGGAATCTGGAGCAACCTGAGTCCAAGGCGCTCGTCAACGCGTAAAGCAGGGGGCCATCGGCGCGAACCCTCTTCGTCCGCCAGCAAGCGCGGGTGCCTTTCAGTCATCTGACGATTCGTTGGGCCAGGAACCTCGAGGTACCCCCTATTACCATCCGGTAGACTTGACGACCATCTGGATCGCAGCCAGACCGCTTGGGGACATCG
>JALZAW010000389.1 GCA_030948155.1 Candidatus Dormiibacterota bacterium
CGATAACCCGCTCTCAGTCCTGTCCTTCAGGGGCTGGGTGAGCAGCGAGATCCCAGTGGGTGTCGGCCTCGGCTCTAGTGCGGCAGCCCGCGTGGCGGCCGCTGTCCTGCAGGGTGCCGACGACCCCATCGGCACGGCAGGCCGCGAGGAGGGTCACTACGACAACGTGGCCGCCGCCGTTCTCGGCGGCCTGGTGGCAGTGATCGAAGACGAGGTGCAGTCCCTGCCTCCGCCGGGACTTGAGATCGCCCTCTTCGTCGGCCCGAACCCGGTCTCGACCGAGGAAGCGCGGGCAGTCCTGCCGCCCCAGGTCGACCGAGCTGACGCCGTCTTCAACCTGGGCCGCATGGCCTCGTTGGTGCACACGCTCTACACCCGGGATTGGGAGCGCCTGGGTGTCGCCCTGGACGATCGGCTGCACCAACCCCAGCGGCTGCCGCTCTACCCTTGGGCCGCCGAAGTCATGCAGGCCGCGCGTGAGGCGGGCGCCCACGGCGCGGCCATCGCCGGCGCGGGACCCAGCGTATTCGCGCTCTGCGAGCGGAACAGCGCCGAGGCGGTCATGGACGCGATGGCTGACGCCGGCCCGGATACCGGCTACGCGATGCTCACCAAGATCTCAAAGGCGGGCTACGAGGTCGACGATTGATAGTTCAGAAGTACGGCGGCACCTCACTCGCCACCGCCCGGCGGATCAGGCGTGTCAGCGAGCGAATTGCCAAGACCGTCGCCTCGGGCCAGCAGGTGGTTGCCGTCGTGTCCGCCATGGGCCTGACCACCGACCGCCTGATAAGACTGGCGCGGCAGGTCAACTGCGAGCCGCCGGCGCGTGAATTGGACATGCTGGTCGCCAACGGGGAGACGATCACAGCTCCCTTGGTTGCCATGTGCCTGCAGGGGCTCGGCGTGCCGGCCGTCTCGCTGTCCGGGCCCCAGGCCGGCATCACAACCAGCCGCCATCATTCCCGGGCCCGGATCAAGGACATCCGGCCCAAGCGGATCCTGGAAGCGCTGGAGCGCGGCCAGGTGCCTGTCGTGGCAGGATTTCAGGGGGCCACCGAGGACGCCGACATCGCCACGCTGGGTCGGGGTGGCTCCGATACCACAGCTGTCGCGCTGGCCGCGGCGCTGGGAGCCGAAATGTGCGAGATCCTGACCGACGTCCCCGGCATCCTGACCGCCGATCCTCGCGTCGTCGCCCAACCCCGCCTCCTGCGCCACATCGCCTATGACGAAATCCTGGAGCTGGCGGCGGTCGGCGCCAGGGTGATGCATCCCCGGGCGGTGGAGATCGGCGAGCTGTACGGGGTACCTATCCACGTCCGGTCGAGCTTTAGGAGAGCCCCAGGTACGATGATCGTCGCCCAGGTACCGATGGAAGATCGCAAGCGTGTCAGGGGAGTGGCACACGAAACCGAGGTGGCCAAGATCACTGTCCTTGACGTGCCTGACAAGCCAGGCGTGGCGGCTGCGGTCTTCGAGCCGCTCAGTGAACATGCGGTCTCGGTCGACGTCATAGTTCAGAACGTCTCCTCCCACGGCAGGACCGACCTCACCTTCACCGTCGCTGAGCGCGATCTTCGCCAGGCATTGGGTTTGGTGGAGAAGGTGTCGAAGGAGGTCGGGGCCAAGGGTGTGAGCCAGGCCGGCGGGCTGGCCAAGGTGTCGATAGTGGGCACCGGCATGCTGGGCACCCCGGGCGTGGCCGCCCGCATGTTCAGGACGCTGGCCCAAGAGCGGATCAACATCGAGATGATCTCGACCTCAGAGATCCGCATCACGTGCCTCATTGATCGCCTCGAAGCGGAGCGGGCGGTGCGCGCGCTGCACGCGGCTTACGAACTGGACCAGGTTCCCGCCTGATCAGTTCCAGGGCACGGTGCCGGTTAGCGTAGCTCTGGTCGGGCCGCCGGGCGCCGGCAAGACCACTCTCTTCAATGCTCTGACCGCCGGCCGCGGGGCCGACGGCGTCGGCATGGTTGATGTCCCGGACTCAAGGCTGGGCCGGTTGGCGGCGGCCGTCAGTCCCAAGCGGATAGTGCCCGCTCAGGTGCGGCTTACCGACGCACCGCCCGGCAGCCGGGCGCAGCGCATCGCCGCCGCGCGCGAGGCGGACGTGGTGGTCAAGGTCGTGCGAGGATTCGGCGGCGAAGCCGACCCGGCCGGCGATCTGGAGGGCATTGAGCTGGACCTCGCTCTGACCGATCTGGGGACAGTCGAGCGGCGGCTGGAGGTCGTCGGCCGCGAGGTTCGCTCGGGCCGCAAGCAGGCCGCCGACGAGCTGGCAGTGCTGGAGCGCGCGAAGGCGCATCTGGACGAAGGCCGTGGGTTGGGGAGCCTGCAGCTGGCGGGCGACGAGGCGGAGGCGCTGGAACCTGTCTACGCGGTCTCGCTCAAGCCGTCGGTGGTGGTGGCCAACGTGGATGAGGCAGGTCTGGCCGACGAGAGCTTGGCGGCACGCGTGAAGGAGGTTGCCGGGGAGCGGGGGGCGGCAGCCCTGGTCGTGGCGGCGGCGCTCGAGTACGAGCTCAGCGAGCTGGCGCCAGACGAGCAGGCCGAGATGCGTGAGAGCTACGGGCTGAAGGAGTCTGGTCTGGCCGAGGTGACCCGAGAAGTGTGGCGGGCGGGCGGTCTGATCACCTACTTCACCGCTGGTGAGCCGGAGGTGCGAGCCTGGCCCTGCGCTCAGGATGCCCCCGCTCCCGTCGCCGCCGGGGTGATCCACTCCGACTTCGAGCGCGCCTTCATCAAGGCGGAGGTCACCTCGGTCGACGACCTGGTGGCGGCGGGCTCGATGGACGTTCTGCGCAGTCAGGGGAAACTGCGCCTGGAAGGCAGGGACTACCGCGTGCAGGACGGCGACGTGATGTTCTTCCGCGTCGGCCGCTGACCCTGCGACCGGCCCCAGACCGGCGCCCAACTCCGCCGGCGAGCCGGCGCCGCCTGGTCTGGCTCGGCTGTGCCACCTGCGCGTGGGCATTGGTCTTTTCCCTGCAGAGCTTCTACTTCGCCGCCGGCGGGTCATTCGGGAGCAGCGCGTTTCCACCCGCGCTCGTGCAGCCCGTCCTGGAGCGGCAGCCGGGGGCCCTGGCGCTCATGTGGGGAACTGGAGCGCTCAAGGTTCTGGTCGGCCTGTTGGCGCTGGCGCTGATCACTGGACCGCCCGGCGGGCTGCCGCGCCGCCTCCTTGCGGGCGCCGCCTGGCTCGGTGCCGTGCTGATGGCGGGCTACGAGGGAC
>JALZAW010000390.1 GCA_030948155.1 Candidatus Dormiibacterota bacterium
AGTCTTTGCCTCCTCGCTCCTGGGGACGGCGCTGGCCATCGGGGCTGCGATGGTTGTTTATGAGCGCCTCATCAGGAGGTGGGGGTTGGTCAGGGCGACCGCCGCCCTGTTCGCCGCAGGCTGGATCCTTCTGAGCCTGATCTTTTGGACGGTCCTCGACGCCAACGGCTACGGCGGGACAAGCGCGATGCGCCGCCTGCAAGCGCTGGCGGACTTCGGAGTCAGCGTTGCCGCCGCGGCAGCTGCCGCCATGCTCGTCGTCGGACTCACTGGCGCGGGTCTCAAGCGAGGGTCGGAGCCCGTTGACGCCGGCCGCCGTCGGGTCATCGGAGGTGTGGGTGCCGCGGTGGCCTTGCTGGCGATCGGCGGGACGGGCGTTGTGGTCGCCGTCCGACAGCTCGTGAAGCTGTCCAACCTGGGCTACGAGGGCTATGGCACGCCCGCCTCGGCGTTGGGGGCGATCACCCCGACGAAGGATTTTTACGTGGTCTCCAAGAACCTCATCGACCCGACGGTGGACGCAGCCCACTGGACTCTTGTGATCGATGGCCAGGTCGATCGCCCGCTGAGCTTGACCCTTTCAGATCTCCACGCCCTGCCCCAGGTGGAGAGCATCGCGACGCTCGAATGCATCTCCAACGGAGTGGGCGGATCGCTGATGAGCACAGCCCGCTGGGAAGGTCCGACGTTGCTTGAGGTCCTGGCCGCGGCGGGCGCAACCGGTAATCCGAGCCATGCCGAGCTCAGTGCCATCGACGGCTACTACGACTCGGTGCAGGTCGAAGAGTTGGCGACGCCGGGCGCCATCCTCGCCCTGCGCATGAACGGCGAGCCCCTTCCCGATCGTCACGGATATCCGGCGCGGATAGTGCTGCCCGGCCGGTATGGGGAGAAGCAGATGAAATGGCTGACCCGGATCCAACTGACAGACAAGCCCCGGACCGGGTTCTACCAGCGGCAGGGCTGGAGCGAAGTAGGAACTGTCAGGACCTGGTCGCGTTTCGACAATCTCAAGGATGGCCAGCGTCTGCCAGCGGGGCGTGACTACGTGGTCTCTGGACACGCGTTTGCAGGCAGCCGGGGTGTCGCCGCCGTCCAGGTGAGCACAGACAGGGGCGCCTCCTGGGCGGATGCACGTTTGGGGGACGTCATCAGTCAGAACGCCTGGCGCTATTTCCAGTGGACCTGGCCCGCATCATCTGCCGGGCGGTATGAAGCAGTGGTCCGCGCACGTGATGGCAGCGGCGCCTGGCAGGAGACCAGCTACGAGGATATAGTCCCCAAAGGCTCCAGCGGCCTGCACCGAGTTAGCATCGATGTGGCGTGACGCCGCACCGCCGCGCAGCACCTGGACCGCCAGGCGCAGGTTTGAATCGGCACCCCTCGCCGGCTCCTGGTGGATGCCCGACGCGAGCCTCAGCGGAACGCCCAACTGCCCGCCCGGCATGGTCCTGGCGACAGCCTTCACCCGGCGCGCCGGCCCCAAGCACATGGTGGCGCGCACTCCGGGCGGCCCAGCACCGTTCTGGGGTGCCAGGACTCATTCGGTGTTCCTTCCCGAGCCGTGCGGTAAGTTCCTGCGAGGATGACGACAACTGTAGTTGCGGTCATCCCGGCGCTCAACGAGGAGGACGCCATCGGCGGTGTGGTTCGCGGCCTGCTGGCTGAACTGCCGCAGCTGGCCACAGTCTTCGTGGTCGACAATGGGAGCACCGACAGGACCGGCGTCAGGGCGGCGGAAGCAGGCGCTCAGGTGGTCAGCGAGCCGCGTCGGGGCTACGGTCGCGCATGCCTGGCGGGGGTGCGCGCGGCCAGCAGCGCCGACATTGTCCTGCTGCTGGACGGCGACGGCGCTGATGACACCTCAGGGGCTCTCAGCGTTCTGGAGCCTCTGCTCGCGGGACGGGCAGATCTCAGTGTCGGCACCCGGGTGGCGGGGGACCGCGAAGCTGGCTCCATGACTCCGCAGCAGCTGCTGGGAAACCGCCTCGCCGCGGCGATTCTCCGACGAAAGTACAGCTTGGGAGTGAGCGATCCCGGGCCGCTCCGGGCGATCCGCCGGGAAATGCTCCTCGCCATGGGCATGACCGAGATGAGCTACGGCTGGACAATCGAAATGACCGCCAAGGCGGCCCGCCTGGGGCTGCGCTACGTCGAGGTGCCGGTCACGTACCGGCGCCGCGTCGGCCGGTCCAAGGTGGGCGGCACCCTCCACGGCAGCGTGGGCGCCGGCATCTCGATTCTCGTTGCGCTGTGGCGCTGCAGGAACTGGGAGCCGGTCGGCGCCGCGACGTGGTAGCGACATCCCCTGTGCTGTACATAGCTGCCAAGCCACCGGTGGCTGGTTCGGTGAAGACCCGTCTCGCCCAGGCCATCGGCCTTGACGCGGCGACCTCGTTGTATGCGGCCTTCGTGCATGACATAGCGGCCGAGGTGCGCGGCGGAAGCCTCCCCGCCGGCTGGTTCCTCCCCTCTGAACCGGACTGGCAGCCCCCGGCACTCGGCTCGCAGCAAGTGGTGACCCGCTGGCAAAATGGCTCCACGTGGTCCGAGCGGCAGGCCAACCTCTTCCGCGACTCCTTTGAGGAGGGCATCGCCGCGACAGTCATCGTCGCCTCAGATTCCCCCCAGGTTGCCGGGTCAGGCATGCGGGCCGCCCTGGATGCGCTGGCAGACGCCGACGTGGTGCTGGGTCCGGTGCTTGACGGTGGCTACTACCTGCTCGGGTGGCGGGGCGACCACGACATCGTGCGCGGCATTGAGATGAGTACTCCGAGAGCCTGTGCGGACATCATCGAGCGAGCGCGCGGTTTGAAGTTGGCCCTGCGATTGCTTCCGGAGACGTTCGATGTTGACGAGGTCGGCGACTTGGAACGGCTGTCTGCGGCGGCTGCCGTCCTTCCGCATCTGAGGGCGACGCGGGCTGCCCTGGCAGCCGCCTCTGAACGCAGCCTGGGTACGGACATGAGCGCCCGATGAGCGCAGAAGTCGCCCTCGTCACCGGCGGCGCCGGCCTGATCGGCTCGCATCTGGTCGACCAGCTCGTGCAATCCGGCTGGCGGGTGCGAATCCTCGACAACCTCGAGCCCGTAACGCACGCCGCGTCACCGCCGCGTCTCAATCCAGACGCCGAGTTCATCCTGGGGGACGTCCGGGATCCAGCCATCGTGCGGCAAGCCCTGGCCGGCGTCGACGTTGTTTTCCATCAGGCTGCATACGGCGGCTACATGCCCGAGGT
>JALZAW010000047.1 GCA_030948155.1 Candidatus Dormiibacterota bacterium
GTCCTCGGAAGGTGTCGAGGCAGCGCTGGGCCCAGCGGGCGTTCCTCTCAGTGGCACTCTGCGTGTATTCCCGGCTGACATGGAAGGGCGTGCACTCGTCCAGACAGAACAGGATGTCGGCGCCGAGTGCCTGCTGCAGCTGCATGTTGTTCTCCGGCGTGAAGCGGTGGCGGCTCCCGTCCCAGTAGGAGCGGAAGACCGCTCCCTCCTCCTCCACCCGCACTGCCCCCAGCGGGTCCTCGGCGCGGCCGAAGTCGGGCAGCCGGCGGCGCCCCTTCAGTTCATCAGCGACCTGGCCGTGGCGGAGGCTGAAGACCTGAAAGCCCCCCGAGTCGGTGGCCAGCACGCCCCGCCAGCCCATGTAGCTGTGGAGACCACCGGCTCGCCGGATCGCTTCGGGGCCCGGCTCGAGAGCCAGGTGATAGCTGTTGCAGATCGCCGAGTGGATACCGGCCGCCGCGGCCACTCCCGGGTCGAGCCCCTTCAGCGCCGCCTGCGTGGCGACGGCGAAGAAGGCGGGTGTCTCGAGGTCGCCGTGTTCGGTGCGGATGACGCCCCGCCGAGCGGCGCCGTCCTGGGCGGTGACGCGGAACTCGAGCACCCCAGGACTCTAGCGAGAGAGGTGCCGCGACCAAGGCAAGTGGGGAGCCGCGGCGGCGCTCGTCAGCACCTGCCTCCGGCAGAATGGGCGCATGTACGGTCCGGTTCTCACTGGCAGCAATTTCCGGCTGCGTCCCTTCCGGGAAGAGGACGCCCAGCTGGTCTGCGACTGGTTCGCCGACCTGGAGGTGACCCTGTACTTGAGCCGCCGGACCGTGCCGAGCCTCCAGCTCGAGCGGGAGTGGCTCCAGAAGATGGCGACCAGCGAGACAGACATCGTTTGGTGCATCGAGTCCGAGGATCTACCCGTCGGCAGCACGGCAGCGCACTCGATCGACTGGCTGAATGGCCACGCCACCACCGGCACTGTTATCGGGGACCGGACCGTCTGGGGCAAGGGGATCGGCGGCGAGCTGATGTGCCTCCGCCGTGACTACCTCTTTCGCGAATTCCGGCTCAACAAGCTCAAGTCGGCCTATCTGGAGGGCAACGAGGCCAGCGCTCGGGCTCAGCGCGCCGCCGGGTACCGGGAGGTCGGCCGCTTCCAGCGGGAGGTCTTCCGTGACGGTCGCTGGTTCGACCAGATCCAGACCGAATTGCTCCGCGAGGACTGGGAAGGCCTACAGGAGTAGCGCAACCGCTTGGCCCCAGCTGTCGGGCCCTGCCCACTCCCTACCATCATCAAAGATGTCCGAAAACTCTTTCCCAGCGGCGGGTCAGCAGTCTCCGATCGCGCCCGCCGGACCACCCGCTGGCGGCGGTCAGGGGCGCAGCAAGAGGCGGCGCCGCGGCGCGCGCGCGCTAGGCCACGGCGAAACGGCCGGCAGCGGGCAGTGCTGGATGCTGGTCATCTCCCCCGACAACTTTCGCAAGACGCGAGAGCAGGGCTTCTCAGTGCAGGGCATCAAGAGCCGCCATCGCCGCCGGGCGGAGACCATACGACCGGGCGATCACCTCCTCTATTACATCGCGGGCCGGATGTGCTTTGCAGCCACCTGTACCGTCACCTCCCCTGTATTTGAGGACCACAGCCATGTCTGGCGCACCGCTCGCCGCGAGGAGGACTACCCGTGGCGCGTCAAGATGCGGCCCGATCACGTGCTGGAAGAGTCGGAATGGGTGCCTGCCAAGAATCTCGCTTACCGGCTGGAGTATGTCAAGAAGTGGCCACCCGAGCAGTGGTCGATGGCTTTTCAGGGTCATCTGCACCAACTGCCCCAGAAGGATCTCAAGCTGATCGAGGATGAGTTCAAGCGGACTGTGAGGGACCGCGCTGCCGCCAGCTGAGCTCAACGCCGGGGATCCGCTCGGCGTCCGCAGCGCCTGTGCCTGGGTGCTGGAGCGCGCACGCGAGGTGCGGTTGGGGGACCTCGCGAGGACGGCTGAGACGCTGCGCGAACGACCGTTGCCGGCATGGGACGTCGTCAGCCACTTCGCTGACGACCCCGAGCGCGCGCGCCGCTACCTCATGGTCTTGGACACCATCAACTTCTCCTTCTGGCTGCCCGTCGGGACGGCGGGACCGAGGCCCGGCGGCTATACGCAAATGGCCGAGCGCCTGCGTGACGTGTACCGCGGCGGCACGGACCTGGAGGACCCCGATTCGCTGGCTGGGATCGACGCGGAGACTCTGCGACAGCTGCTCGGCCCTTTCCCCATGCTCGGCGAGCGAGCGGCGGCGCTGAACGAACTCGGCCGCCACGGCTACGAGGGACTGCTCGCCGCAACCGCCGTGGACACTGCGCGCAACTTCGCCGAACGACTCCCCAGCTATCGCGACGCGGCCACGTACGGGGGCCGGGAGGTGCCTCTTCTGAAGCGGGCGCAGATCGTCGCCGCCGATCTGCATGGCGCCGGCCTGGTCGACTTTCCCGACCTGGATCAGCTGACCTGCTTCGCCGACTACAAGCTGCCCCAGGTGCTGCGCCATCTCGGCGCCCTCGGCTACTCGACTCAGCTCGCCGCGCGCGTGGACGGCTGGACCGAGTTGGAGAGCGGCGAGGCGGCCGAGGTGGAGATCCGAGCCGCCACCGTCGTCGCTGTCGAGCGCCTGCGGGAAGAGCTGGCCCATAGGGGCCGTCAGCTCACATCGGTCCAGGTCGACTGGCTGCTGTGGCACCTTGCCCAGGAGATCTTCCCCATGCGCCCCTACCACCGCGTTCGCGGGATCTACTACTAGTTGCAGTTGCAGCGGGCCTTGACCAGGCTCGAGGTGTGGATCGGCCAAAACACAACGCGGGTCGAGACCGCCGCCGCCACACCTGCTGCGCGTTCTGCGTAAGGGTCAAGACGGCGTGCGCAAGCTCGTTGCCGGCGCAGGGGTCTACATCTATAACAAGTGCATCGAGCTCTGTCAGGAGGTGCTCGATGATGACTCCCGCTCTGCGCCCGGCCAGGGCCAAGTCCCTCCCCCAAGTCAGAGAGAGCCTCTGACGATGCGGCTTCGCTGCTGACTCAGCCGCCTCTTCCGCACCTCCGTGATTGAACCGGCTTAGAGACCCACGCCGCGCCCTGTCAAGCCTGGCGCGCCCGCTGTGGATCAGCTCTCAATGGTCGGAAGCCGTGCTGTCGAGCCGCGCCGGCTGCGGTTCTGGATCGAAGCAGTCTCGCCTGGCGCGTGAACGTGGACGAAGCGTTTCCGCTCAGACCACCCCTCCTCGCCAACCTCCCTCAGCCCCTGCTCGACAACCCAACCGGCGATCTGAACGCGCGAACTGAATCCGAGCTTGTTCAGAATGTGAACGACATGAGTCGCGACAGTGGCGCGACTGAGGAAGAGAAGCCTGGCGATGGTGAGATTGTTGAAGCCCTGGGCCACCAGATCGGCCACCTGCTGCTCCCTGTGGCTGAGCCGGCATTGCGTCGCCTGGTCTCGCCCAGCCACGCCGGTGCGACGTAGGGCTCGGACGGGCATCTGAGGCAGGTGGGCTGGATGGTCGGTGACTTCACTGAAAAGGAGGAGGAGGTGACTCGGCGCCTGTCCGTGCGGGCTTAGTGGATAGACCTCACACTCCCAGACTGTGGCGTCAGCAGCGACTGCGGCGGGGGCTCCACCCTGTGCTGCAGGAAGGCGGCCCCGATGGCGGCCGGGCTGCCCAGTAGCGCGGACCTGACGGACCACTGCCAACAGATCTGTCTGTTCGGTTGTCGCCAACAATTCCGCCAGTGGTCGATTCTCGAGACTCAGCGTGCCCTGGGGGGCCCAGCTGCGCCAGACAGCATTACCGTACTGGCAGCGAAACGCTGGTGAGCAATCAGTGAGCAGGACCGCCACCGGCAGCGTGTCGAGTAGCCGGCCGGAGAGCTCCAGCACATTCGGCTGCGCAAGGTATCTCAACACGGTGGCGAGCTGGGGTAACGAATTGTTCACGGCCGACCCCCGATAGTGACTCCCCCCCACCTGGCTCTATACGAAGGCGGAGGCGGGCATGGACACCGGAATGCTGCGTGGGCAGGTGTCGGATTCGTTCGTCTGGAGGATGCGGGGCAGCCTTGGTGGCCACAAGCTTGACAGGGCAGCACGCGAAGACGTACGCCCACCGGCAGTGCTGTAACTCAGTCGATCGATGGAGAGTGAAGGAGACTTATGGAATACCGTCCCGAAGGAACCCGCCGGCTGCTGCACATGGTCGCATCCCGCCGCGACGTCCTACGAACCGGAATGCTGGCTGCGGGCGCTGTCGCGGTCGGCGGCCCGCTTCTGAGAGCCACCCCGGCTTTCGCCGCAGATTCGGCGTCTGACACGGTCGCGAAGCTCAGTGTGGTGCCGGACGAGGTGACCGACATCAAGACCATCTTCATAGTCGCGGAGACCGCTGAACAGCTGGCGATCACGCTCTACCGGAACATTGTCAGAACCGCCCGGGCGGGGAAGCTAAAGCCGGCCCTCCGCCAGAGCGAGATCGAGGCGCTGGCTGCAGCCGGCATCGAGGAGCAGATCCACCACGAGCTGTTCGCCGCCGTGACCGGAATGCCTGTCATCCCGACCGCCACTCATTTCAGCTTCCCCAAAGCTGACGACACCTTCGCGGAGCTGGACGAGTTCATCTTCGCCCAGCAGCAGTTGGAGGGCGTGTTCGACTCCGCCTTCCTGGCCGCGGTCAGAGAGCTGGCGTCGCCGCCGAATAATCAGCCCCGGCTCGCCCAGATCGCCGCGCAGATCGCGGTGATTGAGTCCGAGCACCGGGCACTGGGCCGTCAGATCCTCGCCAACCACGGCATCGACACCATCCCGAACAGCAACATTCCCTTCACTGACGGCCCCTTCGGCAAGGTCGATATCGGTCCCGGCACGCTGCGGACCAGCCCTTCCGACAACTGGGCCTTTGCGCCCGTCTTCGTGGAGTCGGTGCCGGACGCGGCAGACCTGGCGAAGGCCGCCGGCTACCTGAGCCCAAGGCCTGGAAACGACTTCACGTACGTTCCCATCAACCTCAAGGACGGCGGTTACTACCAGCACATCGCCGACAAGATCCAGTTCCAGCTGCCGTACATCAACACAGCCGAGGACGGCGACTGAGATGTCCTATCCCGAGTAGGCGCGACACTCACGGTGGCCAGTGACCCTCCGCCCAGCGGTAGATCTGACCATCGCGCAGCTCATGGTCCGACGGCGGCCCGGTGGGAGGGCTGAACGCCAGCCTGGCCAAAACCCTCGTTCGCCCGCGAACCGCTTGACCGTCTTGGCCAGTCCAGTGAAGATAGGGATGGAGTAGCGGCTTCAGCCTGTCCCAATCTCGCTGATCGATCGCCGTCAGCGCATCCCGAACGACGGTATCCATGACCGGGAACTCTAAGCGGCCGTGGCCGCACGCCCGGCAGGACTGCTTGGGGTCGCCCATTTTCCGTTGTCTTCCGTCACAATCCGGCTGGGCAGTGGTGCCTCTTTAGCAGTGAAAGCGAGATCCGTAAAGCCCAGGGGCGAAGAGGCCGCCGACCGTGGCGCCGCACAGCGGACGCCGCCAGACTCGTTCGACTCCCTCTTCCTGGCCGAGTACGGGAAGGTAGTGGCAGTGGCCAACCGCGTCCTGGCGGATCGTCACGAAGCTGAGGACGTGGCCCAGGAAGTCTTCTTGGACTTCCACCGCAAGCATCCAGCGGACGCGGGCTATGCCCCGGCCTGGCTGCAGCGAGCCGCCGTCCACACTGCCCTGAACCGGATTCGTTCCCGCAAGCGGAGGGAGCGCCGGGAGATCAACGACGCCAATCTCCGCACCGACACTCTGGCCGATCCGCAGGAGGTGCTGGTCGTCAACGAGGAACGCCGGCGGGTGCGGCAAGCGCTGAGTCGGCTCGCCACCAAGCCCGCCTCCCTTCTCGCTCTGCGCTACAGCGGACTTTCCTACGTCGAGATCGGTACCGCCCTGGGAGTGGGCACCAACCAGATTGGCACGCTCTTGCGACGTGCCGAGCAATCACTGCTGAAGGAGCTGAACCGTGTCACACCTGCCTGACGGAACCGTCCGCCGCCTCTACGACGAGCCGCTCGCTCTCAGCGAAGTCGAGCGAACCCACTACAACGGCTGCGTCGCCTGCCAAGAACGCTTGAGCGAGATCGCCGCCACCGCCCGTGGCGTGGCGGCCGCCCTGGCAGTGCCTGGCGTGACAGTTGACCCTGAGGCGGCACTGGCTCGCTGCCACTCCCAGCTCGGCGCTCAGCGAAGTCACTCAAGGCTGCAGCGGTTGCGGTCAGCGCTCTGGCCGCAGGCGCACGCCGGCAGCTGGCGCAAGCCCGCGCTGGCAGGCGTTCTGGCGGTGGGCCTGGTCGCGACAGCGGCCGCCACCCCGATCGCCCAGAACGTGCAGCAGGTTTTCGCCCCCACGCAGGTGCAGACGGTAAGCGTCGCCAAGCCGACGCAGTCGGATATGAACAGCCTGCAGGCGTTCTCCCGTTGGGGTGATGTCAAGTGGGTGAGCCAGCCGCAGCTGCAGCAGGCGGAGACCGCCGCTGACGCAGCCAAGATCTCTGGGCTCCCAGCGCTTACCGTCGACAGCACCAAGCTGCCGCCGGAGTTCGCCAATCAACCGGTCACCTACGCGGCCATGGCGGGCGCCACCGGCTCGGTGACGTTCAATGCCAACGCCCCCGCCAAGCTCAGGGGCACCACCTTGACGGTCCAGGTGGGACCGGCTTCGGTGGCGGTCGTGGGCGACCTCAGCAAGGCGGCGCAGGCGGGCAAGACCGCTGGCGCTGAGCGCAGCAAGACCCCGCAGGAGATCGCCAGCCAGGTGGGCCCAGTGCTCGCCATCGCGGAAATGCGGTCTCCCAAGGTGACCTCCAACGGCGCCAGCGTGAGTGACGTCAAGCATGAGCTGCTGGCCAGCGACCCAGGTCTCAGCCAACCACTGAAGGACTTGGTCAACGGCTTCGACAGCCCAGCCGGCAACCTGCCGCTGCCCATCCCGGTGGACATGGCGTCCGCTTCGCCCGCAACTGTGCATGGCTTCACGGGAACCGCCATCGGCGACAACACGGGCCTCGGTGGTGGCGTGATCTGGATCGACCAGAAGAGCTCGACGGTGTATGCGGTGGCCGGCCTGCTGTCGGCGGACAGTGCAGTCAAGACGGCGAACGGACTGAGCTTCAAGTAGCCTTTCCAGTCAGTTGGTAGATCTGCAGGAGAGGCAGGCGGCGGCCACTGTGGCCGCCGCCTCGCCGGCGATCCATTGCGTCGAGCTGACCAAGTCGTACGGCAGCAACCTGGCTCTCGCCGGTCTGACGATGACAGTCCCCCGGGGGGAGATCTTCGGCTTTCTGGGGCCGAACGGCGCGGGCAAGACCACCGGCGTGAAGCTTCTTCTCGGCCTGGTCGCCCCGACCTCCGGCGAGGGTTCCCTGCTCGGCCGGCCGCTGGGTGACCTGGAAGTCAGGCGCCGGGTTGGTTACATGCCAGAGCTGTTCCGCTACCAGCCCTGGCTGTCCGGCCGTGAGGTGCTGGGCGTCCATTGCCAGCTGGCGCGGCTGCCTCGCTCAGCCTGGCGGTTGGAGATCGATAGGGTCCTGCGGACAGTGGACCTGCAGGACCGCGCGAGCGCCAGAGTGGGGACCTACTCGAAGGGCATGCAGCAGCGCCTGGGCCTCGCCGTCGCTCTGCTCGGCCAGCCCGAGGTTGTCTTCCTGGACGAACCGACCAGTGCCCTCGATCCTGTCGGCCGCCACGATGTGCGGCAGATCCTGAACGGCCTGCGGGAGCACGGCACTGCCGTCTTCCTCAACTCGCACCTGCTCAGCGAGGTGGAGATGGTCTGCGACCGGGTGGCCATGGTGGACCACGGCCGGGTCATCGCCAGCGGCAGGTTGGATGAGCTGCTGAGCGGCGGTTCCTGCCGCGTGCGTGTGATCGGGCTTGACGCCCGGCAGCGAGCTTCTCTTCAAGGCTTCGGGACTGTCGAAGATGACGGACAGTGGCTGACGGTCCAGGGACTGGAGGCCGAAAGGATTCCCGAGTTGGTCGAGAGGCTGGTCAGCCTGGGCGGCCGGGTCTATGCAGTGGAGCCCCGGCACCAATCACTGGAGGACCGCTTCTTGCAGCTGCTGGGACATCAGGCCTGATGGCAGCGCTGACCATCGCCAAGCTCACGGTCTGGGAAGCATCCCGCCGGCGACTGCTGCTCGCGCTCCTGCTCCTGACGCTCGTGATCATCGGCCTGACCGGCTGGGGGTTCACCAAGCTGGGTGACGGCGGCAGTGGCCAGCGCCTGCCCGACTATCAGATCCGGCTCATCGCATCCCAGCTCCTGATAGTGATCGTCTTCATGTTTGCAGGGGTCCTGGCCCTGAGCTCGGTCTTTCTAGCCTCGCCCGCGATCTCCGGCGACGTGGAGTCGGGGGTCTTGCTCGCGCTCTTGGCCCGGCCGGTCCGCAGGCTTGATGTCGTCCTGGGCAAGTGGCTGGGCCTGGCTGTTCTGGTGGTCGTCTACGCGGCCGGCGCCGCCATCCTGGAGCTGCTGGTGCTGCAGTGGGCCACCGGCTACCTACCGCCGCGGCCGGTAGAGCTGATCGTCTACGTGGCGGGTGAAGGAATCATCCTCATGACCCTGGCCCTGGCGCTCTCCACCCGCCTGGCCGGCATGACTGGCGGCATCATCGCTTTGGTTGGCTACTTCATGGCCTGGATCGGCGGCATTGTCGGAGGCGTCGGACAGGCAATCCACAACGATGGTCTAGTCACCGGCGGTCTCATCATGAAGCTGCTGCTGCCCACCGATGCGCTCTGGCGAGGAGCAGTTTTCGCCATGGAACCTGCCACCATCATCGCAGCCCTGAAGGCGACGGGCAGCGCGGGGGCGGGCAATCCCTTTGGCGCCACCGAGCCACCCGCAACTGCTTTTCTGCTCTGGACTGTGCTCTGGCTGGTGGCCGTGTTCGGCCTCACCTATTGGGGTTTCCGCCGCCGGGCGCTCTAGCCATGGGCACGGCCGGCGCTCAAGCTCCAGCACCGCCGGACGCAGACTTGCGGGCATCGTAGCTGCGGAAGGCAGGCAGAGCCAGAACTACGGCCACCGCTCCGGCCATCGCCAGGAGGCCGCCCGACCACACTGCGTTGCGAACACCTGCCAGCGAACTGACAACGCCTGATTCGACGTTGCCCAGCAGAGGGCCGCTGGAATAGCTGAGCAACTCGATTGAGGCCAGCCGGCCGCGCAGATGGTCGGGCACGCTCTGGTTCCAGATGGTCGACCGGAAGATGCCGCTGATTGTGTCGCCGGCGTTGGCGACCGCGAGGAACAGCAAGGCGAGCCAGAGAGAATTGGCAAGGCCGAACAGGACCACTCCGCCGCCGTAGATCAGGGCTCCCGCCGTGACCGCCAGCCCGTGCCTGTGCACGTGCGAAGTCCAGCCACTGGTGGCGTATGTCAACAGGTTGCCGGCGTACCCGACCGAAAGAAGGAAACCCAGCGCCGAGGCTCCCCCATAGCCGGCGGCTATCGCCGGAAAGAGCGCGATCGGGATGCCGAAGAACATCGCAGCCATGTCCACCAAATAGGTGCCGAGCAGGTCCTTCCGGCTCCAGGCGTAGGCGAAGCCCTCGCCGATCCGACGCAATGAGAGGGTGCCCGCGTCTTCCGCCGGGGGTATGGCCTTCATCAGCGCCAGCAAGAGCAGCGAGAAGCCGAAGCTCGCGACGTCGATGGCGTAGACGCTGGGCAGGCCCGCGAAAGTGATGATGAGGCCGCCAACGGCCGGGCCAAGCAGGAGACCGGTACTGAGGGCGAAACCGTGAATGGCATTGGCAGCGGTCATCTCCACGCGCGGCACCAGGCGCGGCAGCATGGCGTCGAGGGAAGGTCGTTGCAGCCCGAATAGCCCCGCTTGGAGTGCGCCCACGACGTAAAGCGGCCACAGCAGTGGTTGCGGCAGCAGCGCGTTGAGCAGCAGGATCGCCGAAAGGGCAGCCTGGGTAAGTTCGGTCAAGCGAACCATGTTGCGACGATCGCGAGCGTCCGCCAGCGCTCCACCCAGCAACCCGAGGAGCAGTACCGGCCCGATCTGGGCCAGTCCGAGCAGCCCGTTGGCGAGCGCGGAGTGGGTCTGCTCGAAGATCTGGAAGGGCAGCGCCACCTCGGTGAACTCCGTTCCGACGAGGCTTACCCAGGTGGCGAGCAGCAGCAACCGAAACTCGCGGTGCCGAAGCGGACGAACGTCTAAGGCAAGGGTTCGGAACAGGGCGTAAAGAACCTCTCAGAAGTACTTCGGCGGACGTAATGGATCCGAAAGGTCGGTATCGCCAAGATCAAACCATTGGTAGCTACCAGGGCCGATTGCTTGACCTGCATGGTTGGCAAAAATTCAAGAATCTAAGGAGTAACTGATGAACACAATGCGGAAAGTCATCACGGGCGCGGCGCTTGCCGGGTCAATGCTGACCGGAGGAGTGGTAGGAGGCGCGCTGGTCGCGAACGCAATCACGGCCGGTGCTGCGACAACCACCGCTGCCGCCAGCCCGGGCACCACTGCCCCTGTCAACCAGACCCCGGGCACCTTCAAGTCGAACGAGGACGCGACGCACGAGGCGACCGAGAGTGCGGCGCGCGAAGCCCAGGAGAACGCGGGGCAGCGTCCAACAGCCCCTTAGGAAACGCTGACGCAGGTAGCCGTGGGTGAGCTCCTGCCGGCGATCCGTAGCGCGAGCGGCCGGCCAATGGTCGGCCCTCGCCTGCACTTACTCGGCTCTCGCGTGACGAACTCGAGATCAGTACGCCTCTTGGAGCGGCTACCTTTGACGCCTGACCGGAACTGCGGGGACGGTCACTGCCGGAACTCGTCCCGACCGATCGCACTGCCGAAGGCTGCTCGAACCGGGCGAGGATCAGGGATAGAGGCCCCGGTCGCGGGTGGCGGCCGCCACCCGGGAGACCGCCTGTACGTAGGCGGCCATGCGCATGGGCAGCTTCCTCTCCAGCGAAACCGCCAACACCTCTGCGAAAGCCCGTTCCATGATCGCTCGCAGCTTCTCGTTGACCTCGTGCTCCGACCAGAAAAACGCCTGCAGGTCCTGTACCCATTCGAAGTAGCTGACCGTTACGCCACCGGCGTTGGCGAGGATGTCCGGCACCACAAAGATGCCGCGCCGTTCGAAGATCTTGTCGGCCTCGGGCGTCGTGGGGCCGTTGGCGCCCTCCACTATGAGCTTCGCCTTCACGTCCTCAGCGTTGCGGGAGGTCAGCTGGTTGCCCACCGCAGCCGGGATCAGGACATCGCAATCGGCCGTCAGAGGACCTGAGCGGCCTATCTCCACAGCGCCGTGGAAGCCCTTCAAGCTGCCCTGGCTGGCGCGGTACTCGACGAGCTTCTTGACTGCCAGGCCCTCCGGGTTGAAAATGCCGCCGAACTCGTCGCTGACCGCGACGATCCGGCAGCCTTGCTCCTCCACCAGCTTGGCCGAGATGCTGCCCACGTTGCCGAAGCCCTGCACCGCCACGCGGGTCTGATGAGGCTTCATGCCCAGGTGCTGAAGGGCCGCCTGCGTGC
>JALZAW010000391.1 GCA_030948155.1 Candidatus Dormiibacterota bacterium
AACTCAGCTGGGGGCTTATCCGGACGCCCGGCCCGCGTCAAAGGCGCTCGACCACTAGCCGTTGTGGTCCCCGCGATCGATGCGGAGGCGACTTGTGGCTAGATCGAGAGGCTCGCCTGGGTCAGCAGAGCCCGTTTAAACGGGCTGGCGGCCACGTCTGGCGCTTGCCTTAGCGAACGACTGTTCGTAGGTTGAGACGATGCGGCTGGACAATGATCCCGACGAGCTCTCGCCAGGCCGGCTGTTCATCCACGGCCAGCTGAACGACCCGATGACCGGGGGTCCGCTCTACTGCCGGATTCTCTCCTTCGATGGGGCCTTCGTCGAGTACGAGCCCATCTATCACCGTGAGGACGGGTCGGAGCGGCTTGGGAGCCCCAGGCGGCTGCCGATCGAAGGCTTCTTCGGGGAAACCTTCGGAGGCTGGTACCGGGGGAGCTGGCCACCCCCGGCGATCCTGAGAGCGCCCCGTCAGGGCCTGCCGGTACCGATGGACCCCCGGAAGATCGGGGGTCGGCCAGCCGGCTCCTGACGTCTCTCCGACCACCCACCACTCCAGATCGTGGAGGACGAGCTATCGGCGGTGGAGTCGCCCCTGCCGCGCCTGGCGGATCTCTCGCTCCGTGTCCTGGAGGATTTCGCGGACCCGTTTGAGGGGCCCGCTGATGTCTAGACACTCGGGATGGAGAGCCCAGCGGCCCACTTCTCCCAGTTCGCCCCGGAGCTGTCCGAGGCGCATCTCGATGTCGCGCAGCTGGCCGTCGATGGCAGCCGGCCCGTGGCGGCCGCCCCAGCGCTCCTCGGCTCGCGGTACGCCTGATTTGCCACGACGAGTTCCTCCTCGTGGCCCCCCCGACAACCGCCTTCCCCAGGATTCTCACCTTCACCTAAGGAGAGGCTCGCTGTCAGGCTCAGGAGCCGGTTCGGCAGCCATTCCCAACCGGCATGAGATGAGTACCATAGTGCGTCTTATTGCCAGGCCCCTCCCTGATAGGGGAAGTAGAGCGACGCATCTTTGCGATCGGGACCATCGTCAGATGGCAGCTTCGAAAGCTACCGCAGCCCTCAAGATCCAGCTGGCTGAGGGCCACTCGAAACTCGGGCGACCCCCAGCTGGGCTGCGCTGATATTCCCCAGGCTCAGATGACCGACCGCCGACACATCGCGGTGGCCTTCGGTGTAGATCTGTATTAGCGCATTGATACTACGCTATGGCTCTGCGAACGAGGGGGCCATCCGGGCTGTCATCTGATGGACGCTCCATCCGCTCTCCACCACTCGGTGAACTCCGTGCAGCAGCCTTCCGGGTCGGCGCTTATCAACCGAGCGGAGCGCGAAGGATACCGCCTGCTTGGCTTGATGCCTCAATGCCAGCACCGCTGGCCGCGAAGCGATGTCAGGCGCCATAGTGGTCTTCGCCAGCGGGGGTGATCCGATAGAACGTTTGACGACGGCGACCTTGGCTGGCCCGTGCTGTGGATTCGACGTAGCCCGACTCGGAGAGCACACCCAAGTGCACCCCGAGATTGCCATCAGTCAGCTCGAGGAGCCGGCGCAGGGCGGTAAAGCTCATCTCACCACTGATGGGCACGCCATGGAGAGCGGCCACCAGACGCAGTCTCACAGCGTCCCCAAGAATGGGATCCAGTGGCACTCTGAAGAGCGCCGCGAGTTCCTGCTCGGTCTGATCACCTTGCTCCGGGGGTCTCACCACGGACGTCTAGCCCGATAGAGGCCAAACACCATCATGGCTGCGCCTCCGATTATTCCAAGGAGCGGTACCGACCAGACTGGACCGGCAAAGCGCAGCACAGGTGCCAGCAGCAGGATGGATCCACCGACCAGACCGAGCGCGCGGTCCCTCGCGATCACGGCGTAGAGAAGCAGCATGAGGCCCCACAAGGCAGCCAGAAGGAGCACGACCAGGTAGGGCTTCCTCGAGCACGGCTTCGGGCGCTGGTACGAGGGCAGCTCGCCGTCGGCGGCGGCGCCGAGCAGGCGGCGGGGTCAGCCGGTGCCACTGGATCCACGGAAGATCGGAGGTCGGCCTCAAGCCTGAGCACCACGCAACGACAGGTGCCGCAGGCCGCACTATGCTCGGGGCTGCAATCCGCGGGAGATTGGAGGAGTCAGGCATCGACGCCCTCACGGCTGCCCTGGCTGCCGGCGCAGATGCCGGCAAAGGGCGGCGGCTGACCTCGACCTCGATCTACCGGATCGTGCGCGAGCTGGGCGAGCAGGTCCAGGTCCGGGCCCGACCCTCCGTGGCTTGCGAACCACTCGCGGCTTCCGCTTCCGGCCGCGCAGCATGCCGATCGCGTACTTGCGGCTGTAACCGGTGGTCAGGCAGAAGGCGTCGAGCATGTCGCTGCGCTCCCGCCGGCCAGCTGCCCAATATCGCTCCCCCCAGCTCGGCGGCCAACCGCCAGGACTTGGGCGGCAAGATGGCTCGCCTGGTCGCCGCCACACTCTAGAGTGTCCTCTCCCCAACTGGTGGCGACGCTCTAACCGTCGTCGCCCCTCAGGAGCTGGGACTCGTCTCGACGGTTATGGGAGCCGGCACCTAACATCGGCGCCGTGGATCTGACCCGCGTCGGCCTGGCCGTAATCGCGAACCTGATCTGTATGACGATAGGAGCGGCAATCTCCATACAGCAGCGCATGCCGTACGAATTCGGTGGCCATGGCGATCCGAGCCGCGTGGCGAGCGACTTCTTCGGAGGCAGCGGAACGGCGGTAGCTCCTCCCTTCAGCGTGATGGTCATCCTGGCGGCACTGGCGGTGCTCGCTGCTTTCAGAGGGAAGTGGGCCACTATCCCGGTCGCCCTCATTTGCGTGCTCGGAATCATCGGAGGGATCGGCTTTCTGGGTGAGCCTCACACCTGGAGGGTGATGCGGCCGGGTTCCTTCGACGGACCGTGGGCCGCGTATGACCTGATCACAGTTGCCCTCATCGCGTCCTTGATGGTGACAGCGGGGCTGGAGCTGGTGGCGAGGGTCCGCAACGCCGGGCGCCGTCCCGGGGCAGATGGTGACGGACGCCACGCGGGGCGGGAGGAACCATGAACCGAGTCGAGCCACCCGTATAGTCGAGCTCGTGGAAGCCGATCAGGAAGCCAGTTCGAACGCGATGAGCGCGAGACTGGTGGGTTTCGCGATCCATGTCCGCGACGTTGAGAAGGCGCTCGACTTCTATCGGCGGATCCCAGGCGCCCGCCTGCTGACTCACCGAC
>JALZAW010000392.1 GCA_030948155.1 Candidatus Dormiibacterota bacterium
ACCCGCTCGGGCCCAGTGCCAAGAGCCAGTTGCCGTCGGCCGCTACCGCTGGCGGGAGGGCCTGGCCGGCCACCGCGTCAGCAGCCAGGTGGCGGCGAGGCAGGTAGCGGCTGTTGCGAGCAGAGTGACGAGGACGCTGAGCACCGTCAACTGCGCGAGAGAGCGCTCCCTCTCCTCCGCGAGCGACAGCGACCGCCCGGCCAGGACGTAGCCGTCCCTGTAGGGCACTATGACTGCGGCGCTGCGCACTCCCGGAGCCGGCTGCCAGGTGATGCGATTCTCGCCCCTGCCTGTGGCGGCGGCGAAGGCGCCAGTCGGCGGAGCTGGGGTGGCACCGTCCAGCCGCACCGTCTGGCTGACAGGCCGGCCGTTGCCGTCGTAAAGGATCACGTACGGATCCAGCGTCTGGCGAAGATCGACCGCCGGTTGAGCGGCGGCCGCCGACCGCACTGGCTCGGGGGCCTGGTTGAGACGCTGGGCGGTGTCGTGGGCCAGCTGGATCTGGGGGTCGTCAGCGCCGGCTCGGATCGACTGCTGGCCGACAGCATAAGCGAGGCCACCGATCGCCAGCGCTGCTACTGCGATGGGTGCCCAGGCCAGCAGAGAACGGAGCAGGATGCTTCCCCAGTTCAGCATCGTCGCCAACTCTAACGGGCTCTGAGGCGAAACAGCCACGGTCGCCATTGCGTTCTAGCCTGGAAAGGAATGGTTCGTAGGGGAGGCATCGGACCAGGGGCATGGCCTCGATCGATGCTCGCGTGCGGTTCGGTTGCGCTGCTCGCCGGCGGTTGCTCAGCGGGCAGCCAGTCCAATCTCGCATCGTCAGCGCTGCCCTCGGCCTCGACCCCCCAAGCAGTGCATGGAGAGGTGATGGTGGCGCTGGAGCCAGGGCCGAGAGCCCAGCCGATTCACAATCGCATCAGTCTGCGTCGGCCCGACGGCTCACTGATAGTTTCCCGCAGCTTCACGCCGCGCTCGGCGCCTCGAGTCAACTTTGCCGCGCCAGTGCTGGCGCCAGAAGCTACAGTCGTCGGCGGCCGCGCCTACTACGTGGACGGTGAGGGCCGCGTGCGCGCCCTGGCAGTGGACGGCACTGAGCAGCAAGTCGCTCAGTTTCCTTTGACAAGCGCGCAGCAGTCGCTGTCCTTTGCGGTCAGCCCCGACGGATCCCGGTTGGTCGGCGTGGTTTTCACCTGGCCCGAGTCTTCGTCGAGCCCTGGTCAGCCGTTCGGACCCGGCAACTTCGCATTGGACATCTACACCTCCAGCCCTGGCCAGGCGGCGACCCGCATCCGGCATGAGCAGTGGCCGCAGACGAAGCCACCCAATGACGCAGTCACAGTGGTCGGTTGGGCCCTTGACGCCCCGGTGGTGACCACCGACATGCCACCCGCCACCCAACAGACTTCACCCGGCCTGTGGTTCTGGGGCCATGTCAGCACGCTCGGCCCTGACGGTCGGCCGCAGAGGCAGCTGGGTGGCAGCACCTGCCGGGCGGTCGCCGTCAACCTGGACGGGACCCTCCTCTGCGTCAGCGAGAGCGCTTCCGCCCAGGCGCGCAACCCTGACGGATCGCTGCTCTTCGAGGCCAAGAAGCCGGGCGATGGTGGCTTCACGCTCTCGCCGGACGCGCAGCGTGTGACCGCCGGGACTCAGGTCGCAGGCAAGGATGGCAGCGTCGTCCAGCTGCCCTCGACCTTCGTCGGTCAGGGCTGGCTCGACAGCCAGACGGTGATCGGCGTTCAGGCGACGCCTCAGGGTGAGAGCAATGTAGACGAGGTCAACCTGGGCAGTCCCAGTCAAGTGAAGGACCTGGGGTTTCAGGGCCTCTTTGTCGGCGCTCTCAACGTCCCCTGAGGACGTTCATCACCTCGCCAGCCGATGGCGGTGGGAACGCCGCCCGGTGGCTGTCAACCGCGAAACCACCCGAGCGCAACGCATCTGAGGGCAATTTGGCCCTGGGCTGGACGGTCAAACCGCTCCAGCTGCCTTCAGACCGGCCTCCAGGCGCGCCGCGTCCAGCTTTCCCACGGCTGACGTCCGCAGAACGTGCTTTGAGTCGAGGAAGTAGCTGGTAGGAACGCCCGGGAGTCCGTAGCTGGCTGCGATCTTCCCATCGCTGTCATAGGCCACCGGGAAGCTCACATCGAGGTTCCTCAAGTAGGCGGGCACTCTATCCGGCTGCGTCTCCTGGGCGTCGATGAGCAAGACTGTGTAGCGACCTCGGCCCGCTGCTGCTCGGTCGCGCAGCAGCGGCAGCTCGGCTTGGCAGTCGACGCACCAGGTGGCGAAGAAGTTCAGCACCACAGGATGGTCGCGCAAGGTAGCAGTGCTGAGGGCTGGGAACGGGGGCGCAGGCAGTCCAGCCGCCGCCTTGGGAGCGGCGCTCGCCTGAATGCCCTTGATGTGAAAGCTCTGCAGCATGCCGGCAAACGGCTTCTGATCCGCCAGCACACGCTCGGTCGGACCGACCAGCACCAGCGACCAGACGCGGTCGCCGTTCAGAGTGATGACGGCGTTCATGTCCTGTGCGGCGCCACTCGCACCGAAGGAGCCGTCAAAGCGCTTGGCCGGTCGGCCGTCCACAGTCTTGGTCGACTCGGTCACGCGGCTCAGACCGGTGCCCTGCGTCAGGTCGAGCAGCGCGTGGCGCCCAGCATCGTCGAGGTTGGAGCTGATCGCCTGATCGAAGGCGACGAGAACGACTCCGCTCGCGCCGTCCGTGAAGGTGACGCCCTGCTCGGTTCGGGCTGATTCGCGCCAGCCCTGAGGTAGACCGACCTGGAAGCCCAGCCTGGTCTCGTCCCGGAGGGAGAAGCCGGCCGGCAGCGTCTCCGTCTTCGGCGCCTGTCCGCCCGCCCCGCAGGCAGCCAAGCCAGGGGCCGCCAGCAATGCCAGGCTCAGCGCCAGCAGTGCCGGCTTCAGGAAGGCGGCCAGCGCCGGTTGAACTCTTTGACCCGGTGCCTGACTGCCTGCTCGAGCCCCGGCAGGTCTTCACGAACTATCTTCTCCCCCGCCCGCCTCAGGTAGGGAGCCTCGCGAACTGCCGCTTTGCTCAGCGAGCGAAACAGCCTGCTCAGCGACTCCGCCAAATCCGTCGATCCACTGCTCATCTTGTTCGGAAGCCTACCCAGCTGGAGACGGACTCAAGCTCGTTGGCGCGAACGCCCAGACTCGTCTCCGCGGCCGAGGCTCAAGTGACCTGGGCCAGGGGTTCGTTG
>JALZAW010000393.1 GCA_030948155.1 Candidatus Dormiibacterota bacterium
ACGCCCACGTACCGGCTTCGCTCTTCCTGAACGATGGGCCGGTGACGCTGGACCCGACCTACTTTCGAGAGTGGCAGGCCGCCGGGGCGACGATTCAGGACCACAGCGCAACGCATCCCCACTTCCGCGGATTGGGGCCTGCGGCCCAGCAGCACCAGATCTGCCAGAACGCGACTACGCTGGCCAGAACCTTCGGCCGCGCGCCGACGATCTTCCGGCCGCCCTTCGGCGAGTACGACACCAATACCATCGGCGCCGCCCAGGCCTGTGGCATGCATGCGATAGTGCTGTGGCGCGAGACACTCGAAGGTGGCCGGATCATATTCCAGGAGGGGGACCGGATGCAGCCCGGCGACATCGTGATCATGCACTTTCGCCCGGAGCTAGCCCGGGACCTGGCGACAACGCTTGCCCGGGCCAAGGCCGACGGCCTGGGCATTGGCCGGTTGGAGGACTACTTGTGAAGGGGCGGGCTGGTGGCGATACTAGATGTTGCTCCGTGACTGACCGCCGTCCACCGGGAGGCACACGCCGTTGATAAGTGCGGCTCGCTCGGAACAGAGGAAGGTGACGGCGTCAGCGACCTCCTCCGCCGTACCGAAGCGGCCGAGAGGCAGCTCATGCTCGACGAAGGCGGCGATCCCGGCTGGGTCCGCCTCGCGTCGGCGCCACCAGGAGCCACCTGGGAAGAGGATTGAGCCGGGTGCGACGGCGTTCACTGTGATGCCCTGGCCGGCGACCTCACGAGCGAGGGCCGTGGCAAAGCTGATCTCCGCCGCCTTGGCGGCGTTGTAGGCGGGCGGCCCCCCAGACTCGCGGCCGAAGATGGAGGAGATGACCACGATCCGACCCCAGCCCCGCTCTCGCATCAACGGCAGGGCGAGCAGCGCGAGCCGCGCCGCCGGGTAGAGGTTGCCCGCCATAGCCTGCTCAAACTGGGTCACGCCGGTGTCCGCCCAGCCGGTACCTGCCCGCAGGCCCAGGTTGTTGACCAAGATGTCGAGCCTGCCCTGGCATGCCTCCACGGCGGCGCGGCAGCCTTCCGCAGTGGTCAGGTCAGCGGGCACACCGCTGCCGTGAAGCTCAGCTGCCACCCGTTCCACATCATCTTTGGTGCGCGCGGCGATGATCACGCTCGCGCCCTCCGCGGCAAGGCTGCGGGCGATGGCAAGGCCGATGCCACGGGTGGCTGCAGTGACGACGGCGGTCCGTCCCGCCAAGCCCAGCTTCACTGCAAACATGCTAGTTGCCTGGTACAGCCAGCTTGGTTGCCGGCGACCGACGATGAGCCCTGGCTCCGGCTGACGCCTGAGCACCGCGGAGAAGGCAAGCTCGGGGCGCCCAGGGTTCCCGAACCAGAGATCTCCCGGGTGTGCGGTGGACAGCGCCGCTCTTCAACACACCTGCTGCCACGCGCGTGACAGGCAGCTATAGGGCCGGCCTGGCCGGACCGCTGCAGGAGGGCCGGCCGGTGGCGCCGCGGCCGTCGGCTTCGCTGCTTGTGATCGACGCCGGCCGCCGCCCTTGGCGCGTGCTCATGATGCGGCGGCCCGCCGGCGCCGAATTCGCGCCGGACGCCTACGTGTTCCCCGGCGGCAGCGTCCAGCCGGAGGATGAGCGGTGGACCGATTCCTGCCGGGCAGCAGCCATCCGGGAGACGTTCGAAGAGGTTGGCATCCTTTTCGCCCTCGGGCCGGGCGGCCGTTTGGCTTCTGAGCGCGAGAGCCGCCAGGTTGGCGAGGCGCTGGCCGGCGGCCTCGAGTTCTTCCCGGCGCTGGCTGAGTTCGGTCTACAGCCGGCCTTCGATCGGCTCACGCTGCTCACCCGCTGGATCACGCCGGAGCCGATGCGCCGCCGCTTCGACACCCGCTTTTACCTGGCCAAACGGCCTGGGCGCCGAAAGGTGCGGCCGGCGCCCGACGAAGTGGTCAACTGCGTTTGGCTCAGCGTGAGCGAGGCGCTGGCCGAAGGCGGACCGGCACTCGTCCACGCCACCCGGCGGATCCTGGAGACGATCGAGGGCGCTCGCGATGCGACGGCGCTGATCGCACGACTCGGACATCTGTCGGAGCCGGCGCCGATCAGGCCTGTACTGCGACCTCGCCCCGACGGCGCCGGTTACGACGTTCTCGACGATGCCCGGCCGGTCTTCACCTGAGCCTCAGCGCCAGAGCGAAGCCCAGCGGTCATATTGGATCGTCTCCAACCCGCCGGCGGCCAGGGTCCTGATACCACCGGCGTCGCGGTACTTGGTGCGGTAATAGACACGCCCGACGTTGCAGTTGACGATCATCTTGGCGCACATCACGCAGGGTGAGGCTGTGATGAACATGGTCTTGTCAGGCTCCTGGGCGCCGGCCTTGATGAGGGCGTTCGTCTCCGAGTGGAGGCAGCCACAGCGGCCCGGATCGGGCCCATCGCAGGAGTTGGGCAGTCCACGGGCATTGCCGTTGTAGCCAATGCCGAGCACCTGGGTCAGATCCCGCGTGGTGACGACTGAACCGACTTGCAAGCGGGCACACGTGGATCTTTTCGCGAGCTCCTCGGCCATGCGCATGTAGACCTCCTCGAGAGGTATTCGCTCAGGCTTGGGCTCACCCACGGAGGCCAATGTTAATGGTTGCGTTTGCCGAACGCCTGGGCTAGACTGGCCACATGTCGTTCTCCGAACTGTTGTTCGCACTGCTCCTGGTGTCCATCGTGGTCGGTCTGACCATTGTCTATTCTGTGCTCAGCAGCCTCAAACGCCGCAGCGAAACCGAGGCTGCCGATCTGGCTCGCCGGAGTGAAGCCCAGACAGCCGAGCTCAGTGAGCTCCGAAGCCAGCTCCAGCTCGGCAGCCAGAGTCAGGATCGAGCCAGCGACGAGCTTCGCGCACGGCTGGGCGAAGCCGCCCAAGCGCTGGAAGGGATGAGGTCGGCGGTGGTCGCCCGTCAGCACATCCAGGACGAAGCGCAGCAGAGCCTGCGCCGGCTGGAGGCGGTGATCGCTGGCGGCTCCTCCCGCGGGGCGGCGGGCGAGAACATCCTGGAGGCGGCCTTTGAACACCTGCCGCCGGAGATGATCGTCCGCAACTTCCGGATCAAGGGCAAGGTCTGCGAATTCGGCTTCCGCATGCCCGGCGGCAAGCTGATGCCGATCGACTCCAAGTGGACTTCCCGCTCGTCGTTGGAGGAGCTCTCCCAGCTGGATCTCCTGCCGGCCCGCCGCA
>JALZAW010000048.1 GCA_030948155.1 Candidatus Dormiibacterota bacterium
TCCACGATCCGTTCGCCTTCTGAAAGGCGATGAGGAGCGTCTGGACGGCGGGCCAGGCGAAAAAGAGCGTCATGAAGATGGCGGCCGGCGCCAGGAGCGCATAGGGCTCGAGCTGGCGCCGACTGATCCTCACAGCTCGCCGGGGCCGGCCGACCCCCTCCCGCAGCGCTGGCGCCTCTACTTGACCTGACACGTCCCGGTGCTCGGAGGGTCCGGCGGCCAGCAGTGGGCCTTGGCGGTGTCGAGCAGTGCTTGCAGCAGCTTGGCCTCGTCGCTGAGAACTGTCTGAATGTCCTCGTTGTGTAGGGCGATGCGAGTAAAGGTGTCGAAATAGGTCTTGCTGAACTCGCCGTCTTTGGCCCCCAGCCCGACCGGGAGCAACGCCGGCAGCGCCTTCTTGGCATTGGTCTGCTTGATTGCCGCCGCTGCCTCGACGCCCACGCCTGGCGGCGCATCTTTGCCACTCACGCTGACATCGCTCAGCACGGGGAAGAAGCCCACGACGGCAGTCGTCTTCTTCTGCTTATCGGGCCGCGTCAAGTAGTCGATGAGCGCCTCCGCACCCTTCTGGTTGGGCGCTCCCACCGGAATCGCCAAGCCGGCCACCACCGACATGAACCCCAGGCCTTTGGGTCCGCTGGGGGCGGGCACTGCCTGGAACTGATCAGGAAGGTTCTTCAGAGCGTCGATCAGCCTCGCCTGATGGTCCCAAGCCACCCAGACCTCGCCTGACTGCAGCGGCTCCTGCATGAAGCCATAGTTGGTGGACTGGGGATTGGTGACAGCCCAGAGCCGCTTTACCATCTGCCAGGCCTGGACTGCTTCCGGCGATTTGAACCCAGTCACCTCACCGCCGGTGTAGGAGGGGTAGACATAGCCCTGGAGGAACCGGCTGAGCAGGCCGCCCCGACTCCCGGTGGCCGCCGGGATGCCAATTTTCTTCTCTCCCGTTCCCTTCAGCATGTTCTCACCCCACTGCGCCAGCTGGTCATAGGTGAGGCCGGAAACGTCAGCGCCCTTGGGCAGGTACTGAAGTGCCTTCTTGTTGACCACCATCATGTAGGTGGCCTGCAGCCAGGGGATGTAGTACTGCTTCTGTGTCCCCATCTTGCCGTATGCAACAAGCTGGGAATTGAATTTGCGGTCCTTCTGCAGCTTCTCCAGCAGAGGGGTGAGGTCCTGGAGGGCTCCGGCGGCCTGGAGCGGGACCATGTCGCCATGAATGTCGCCGACGAGGTCGACGTCGACCTTGGACGCCTGGTGTTCGGCCAGCAGCTTGGGCACCATCTGGGCGCCCGTGAGGGAGGTGTTGAAATCCGTAGTGCCGTTGAATCCTGCCAGGACCTGCTTGCGCATGCCCTCTGCCTCGTTCACAGCCTGACCCTGCGAGGAGAGAAACTCGACCTTGCCGACATCGGTCTGCGTTGAGGCGGTCGCCCCACCGGAGGGCGCCGGAGTGCCGCCGCAGGCCAGGATCAGCAGCAGCACGCCAAATGTCAGCGCCGCAACCTGCCTCCCGGGCCTCCTCCTAGCGCTTCCCTTCCCTGCCGCCAGCGACGACCACTTTCTCGGCGCGTGCCAATATATCACCAGATGACCTTAGCCAAAGCACCGCTCCGCGTCAACCGGTTCGGTGTAGGTCCGGTACGAGTTTCGGCGGCGGATTACATCACTGAACATGTCCTCCGACTGATCCGGGAGGGCGGGCTACAGGCTGGGGACCGCCTGCCGACTGTCGAGGCTCTGTCCCGGCGCCTCTCGGTCGCGCCTCCGACCATGCGAGAGGCGATGCGGCGCCTGGAGGCGCTGGGCGTCGTGGAGATGCGCCACGGGTCCGGCACCTACGTGCTGGAGGGCGCATTCCGGATGGTGCTGCCGAATCCGGATCCCGGGCCCCTGGCATCCGAGACTGTCATCGAGCTGCTCGATGCGCGCATCCTGATCGAACCTCGGCTGGCGCAACTGGCGGCCGAGCGCGGCACTACCGGCGACTTCATTGGATTGGAAAGTCTGCTTGGCGAGGCTGGGAGCCATCTCAGCGGGGACGACAACAGTCTGCAGGAGCTGAATCTCGGGTTCCACCGTGCAATCGCCCGCATCGCGGGCAATCGAATCCTGAGTCAGGTGGTTGATTCCATCCTCGACCTCTACGCCGGCGAGCAGCTCCTGATCATGCAGCTCTTCAACGATCGGCGGGGCGACCACCAGCACCATCTCCAGATCCTGGCAGGACTGCGCGGTCGCTCGCCGGCGCGTGCGGGACAGCTGATGCGGGAGCACTTGGTCGAGATCAGGACAGTGATGCAGGGCCGCCTGCGGCCAACCTTGTGAGTCCGGCCGTTACGGTGCCCGCCTGGGCGCCTTCTGAGAGACTCTTTCACGAGCGAGCGCGCGCTGAGCTCCGGGCGGGGGCGACAGGCCAGGCGTTCTCACCAGGTCCTCTCCAAGTGCACGCGAGCGTCCTGCCGCTGATCCGGCGAGGAGCTACGGGAGGCTTGGAGCAGGCGGTCAGCCTCATCGTGGTGTCGCCGGAAGATGGCCTCGCGGCCCGATTCAGTCTGGAGTTGGCCGGCAGGCCGGTGGACGCTGCCCTCCCGATTCTGCGCCGGGGACGGCAGGCCCTTCGCCTCTTCCTACCGGAAGTGAGCAAGCCTACTCCGGTGTCCGTCCGGGTGGCGGCCGGCGGCACCGACGACGCCTTCGATCTGACTGTGTTGCCAGTTCGAAAGTGGCAGGTCTACATCGCCCAGCAGACGCACCTGGACGTCGGTTACACCGACCCGCAGAACCTGGTGTTCCGGCATCACCTGCACTACCTCGACAGCGTGCTCGACCTGGTGTCGGGCACTGACCAGTACCCGGACGACTCACGGTTTCGCTGGAACGTGGAAGGGACCTGGGTACTCCGTCGTTGGCTGCACGCGCGCCCCCCGTCCCGCGCGCGCGAGTTCATGGACCGGGTGCGCGAGGGCCGGATCGGCATCGACGCCCTCAGCTTCAATCTGCATACGGAGGCCTGCTCGATCGACGAGCTCGCCTGTCAGCTGGCAATAGCAGCGGAACTCCGCGAAGAGCACAACATCCCGATCACGACAGCAACCCAGACGGACGTCCCTGGCGCCAGCCAGGCACTGGTGGGCTTGCTCGCCGACGCCGATGTCCCCCATCTTTCAGTCGCCCACAACTTCGCGGGCCGCGCCGTCCCCTATGTCGGCGAGGGTCAGCTGCTGGCCCGGCCCTTCCGCTGGCGGTCGAACTCGGGTCATGAGGTGGTCGTCTGGTACACCGATAGCGCCCACGGGCTCTACTCGGAAGGAAATGTGGTGGGTCTCGCGGAGAGCTACGATGCCACGGTCGAATTGCTCCCGGAGTACTTGGCCGCCCTCGCCGAGCGACCTTACCCGTACGTCCGCATAGAGCAGGCCATGACCTGGCCGGGACTTCCGCGTGACCTGCTCGCGGCGAAGGTGCCCTACCCGCACGATATCCTCCACCTGCGTGTGCAAGGGGTCATCGCCGACAACGCGCCGCCCAATCCGACACCCGCCGACGTCGTCCGCACCTGGAACCAGAACTGGGTTTATCCGCGGCTCCGGCTGGCGACCAACGCCGAGTTTTTCACGGCTGTGGCGGAGCGCCTAGGGCCGGACCTTCCCACCTTCACAGGCGACTGGACGGATTGGTGGGCCGACGGCTTGGGCTCGGCGGCTCGCGAGGTCGGGCTGAACCGCAGGGCGCAGTCGGACCTCGCCCTAGCGGCGACAGCACACCAGCTGGCCGATGTGGTCCGGCCGGCCGACGCCGTTCATTGGAGAACCCCGATGGAGCGGGCGATGGACAGCGCGGCCCTATTCGACGAGCACACCTGGGGGGCGGCCGAACCATGGGGTGACGCGCTGGAACGCCGGAATTCCGGCGCTCTTCAGTGGCGCGAGAAGGCAGGCTTCGCGATCACTGCCTATGAGCGCTCCCAGGACCTCCTCGACTCCGCCGCTCACCGCCTGTCGCCGCTCTTGGCCGGCCCGGCAGGTCCCTCAGTGGCTGTCTTCAATCCCAGCCCCTGGGCTCGCACCGATGTGGTCGAGGTCTTCCTACCGGAGAGCCGGATCCGACCGGTCGGAGGACTGGAAGTGATCGACGAAGCAACCGGCCTGACAGTCGCCCACAACGTCCGGCCACAGGAGCATGAACGGCACCGGCCGCGCGGGGCGCGTCTCACCTTCGTGGCCAGCGCCGTACCGGCGCTGGGCTACCGCCGCTACCTGTACCGCACCGTTCGGGGAGCCACTGAGGCTCTCGCGCCTCCCCCACAACTCCTCCTGGAGAACGAGTACTACCTAGTCCAGGTGGACAGCGCTTCTGGCTGCGTCACCCGGCTGTTCGACCGCCGCCTCGACGAGGAGCTTGTCGACCCCCGCGGCGCCGTGGGCTTCAACCAGTACGTTCACGACCGTTACGCTGTGGCCGCCAACGTTGGGCATTTGTCCAGCCGGGTCTCCGCTGCCGATTGGCTTCTCCGCTCGCGCTTCACCGCCGGCGAGGGACGGGTGATCGAACGGGTGCGAAACGAGATCTACGACGAGGTGCGGCTGAGCCTGGCGGCGGACGGCTGCAGCCGCCTCGAGACGACGTACCGGCTCGTGCAAGGAGTGCCGCGGCTGGAGATCGAGAACCGGCTCGTCAAGCTGACGTCAGCTGAAAAGGAGAGCACCTACTTCGCCTTCCCCTTCTCGCTCTCCGACCCGCTGGCCAGCCTTCGGTACGAGACGACCGGTGGCGCCGACGGACCAGACTTACCCCGGATACCCGGTTCAGCCAGCCACATGCGCGCCATCCGGCACTGGGTGGCCCTTCGGAGCAGAGAGGCGACGGTCGCCTGGGCGAGTCGCGAGGCGCCGCTTGTCGAGTTCGGCAACATCCATCTGCCCTATTCACCCTTCCCGGAGAGCATTGATCGGACGCAGGTTGCGCCTTCCGACATCTTCTCCTGGGTGACCAACAACGTCTGGGACACGAACTTCCCAGTCCAGCAGGGAGGCGAGATGGTCTTCCGCTACGCTGTCACCTCGGTCCAGCCTGACACCCTCCCGGCGGAGGCGGGGGCGCTCACGGCGGCAGGGCTCACGCGACCTCTCATGGGCGTGCTCTGTGCCCGTAGCCACGATGCGGGGTGGCCGGCCACCGGCTCTTTTTGCGAGATCGATCACCGCGACGTCGCTCTGGTCGCGCTCAGACCCTCGCGACGGGGCGCTGACCTTGTCGTTCAGCTGCAGTCGTTGGCCGATGAGGAGGTCGAGACCCGGCTGCGATTTCCGCAGCTGCGGGTTCGCCGTGCGCAGGCGGGGACTTTCCTGGAAGGCAACCTCTCGCCCCTATTCCAGGACGCCGGCTGGTTCCACACTCGGCTCCGTCCAGGCGAATTCCGAGCCATCGCGCTGGAGCTCGAGCCGTGACGGATGCCGGCCTGGCAGGCCGCTGCGCCATCGTCACCGGCGGCGCCGCGGGCATCGGCCTGGCCGCGGCGCGGGGCATCGCCAGGCACGGCGCCACTGTCACCATCTGTGCCGAGCTTGGCGGAGGGGCCGAGACTGCCGCCGAGTCGCTCCGCCGCGAAGGTCTGGCAGTCAGGGGGATGACGGCGGACGTCACCGACGCCGGCGACATGGCCGAGTTGGTACGGTCGGCGGTGGCAGCCGCCGGCAGGCTGGACATCCTGGTTTGCAGCGCCGGAATTCAGTCCTATGGCACCGTTCCGGAGACGTCTGAAACGGACTGGGACCGAGTCTTCGCTGTCAATGTGAAGGGCGCCTTCCTGGCCGCTCGCCATGCGATCCCGGAGCTGAGGCGGGGCGGCGCCGGATCGATCATCAACATCGCGTCGGTGCAGGCGTTCGCGACCCAGCGGGGAGTGGCCGCCTACACAGCCAGCAAGGGCGCCTTGGTGGCGCTCACCCGGGCTATGGCCGTCGACCACGCGGCGGATCGAATCCGCGTCAACGCTGTATGTCCCGGGTCCGTGGACACGCCGATGCTGAGGAGCGCCGCCCGCCGCTTCGCGGGGGAAGGCGAGCCGGAGGAGCTGATCCAAAATTGGGGAGCCGCCCATCCTTTGGGCCGGGTAGCACGGCCCGACGAGGTCGCTGAACTCGTTACCTTCCTGGCTGGCGACCGGGCGTCCTTCATCACCGGAGCTGCTTACATGGTTGACGGCGGCTTGCTGGCTGTGCTGCCCGTCCACCTGCCCGACTGATCGTGCGCATCGCCGACCTACGTGCGACGACGGTGAGCGTTCCCTTGGAGGCGCCGCTGCTGCACAGCAACGGCACGCACTGGGGACGCTTTGTGAGAACCGTCGTCGAGGTTGAAACAGAGGCGGGGATGATCGGCCTCGGCGAACTAGGGGGCGGTGGTGAGAGTGCCCAAGCCGCGGTCGCTGGTCTCAAGCCCTACATCCTCGGCCATGACCCTCTTCAGCTGCAGGAGCTGTGGCTAAAGCTGTGCAACCCCACGGCCACTCTCTACAACAACCGGCTCCAGCTGCATGCTGCCATCGAGTTCGCCTGCCTTGATCTGGCCGGGCAGGTCTTCGGCGTCCCTCTGCACCAGCTCCTGGGGGGGTCGTTGCGCGAACGGATCCCGTTCGCCAGCTACCTGTTCTTCCGCTACCCGAGCGCCGAATCGGGCGCGGAGGAGGTGCGCACGGTCGAGCAGCTGGTCGATCATGCCAGCCAGCTCAAGGAACGCTATGGCTTCACTACTCACAAGCTGAAGGGTGGGGTCTTCCCGCCCTCCCACGAGCTGGCCTGCTATCGAGCGCTGGCCGGGGCCTTCCCCGACGACAGGCTGCGCTTTGATCCCAATGGCGCGCTGAGCATGGACCAGGCGCTCGCTTTCGGGAGGGCCATCGAGTCGCTCGCCAATGACTATTACGAGGACCCGACACCGGGGCTGAACGGCATGCGCCAGCTGCGGGCCCGGCTCCGGACGCCACTTGCGACCAACATGGTAGTCGTCGGTATCGAGCAGCTAGCAGCCAACGTCCTGCAGCCCGCAGTCGACGTCGTCCTCCTGGACACGACACTCTGGGGCGGCATCCGCCCCTGCCTGAAAGCGGCTGGTGTTTGCGAGACGTTCCAGATTGGAGTCGGTGTCCATTCCTCCGGCGAGCTAGGTATTCAACTGGCGACCATGCTCCACCTGGGCGCGGTCCTGCCCAATCTGAGCTTCGCCGCCGACGCCCACTATCACCAGCTGGCCGACGACATCATCGCCGGCGGCAAGCTCGCCTATGCCGGCGGCGAGATCGCTGTTCCCAGCGAGCCTGGCCTGGGCGTACGCCTGGACCGCGAGCGTCTGGCGCACTACGCGGAGGAGTATCAGCGGTTGGGCGGCTATGAGTATGACCGCGACCCGGCGCGGCCCGGGTGGTATGCACGGCCGGACGGCCGCAGTTGGGCTGACCCGACCATGCCCCTCCGCCAGGCGTGAGCCAAGAGTGCTCGGCGCCAGAAGCGCGGAGCGCATTCTGGTCAGGCACCACGGAGTTGGAGTGGTGGCAGAGCACGTTCCCGTAGAAGCCGGCCGGTAGCGACGAAGGGGTACCACCGGTCCGACCGAGCCCTCCACGTGATGCTCGAAATACCCGCGTCCGAGCATCAGGCTCTTTGGAGAGCGAATAGCGGCGAGAGGCTTGGCACGTCGGAACTCAGCTGTCCTGGAATCAATAGCTCGAGGCCTGAGAGCGCGCCGAAACGTCCGCCTTCGCTGACCGGTACGGTGTCTAGCCGGCGGTCAGCTCCTGCATCAGGTGGATGACCATCTCGGTGCCACGGTGGTACTGGTCCAAGCTGTAGCGCTCGTTGGGCGAGTGAAGGGCGTCGTCAGGAAGGCCAAACCCCGTCACTATCAGCTGGGACTTGAGCGCTTGCTGGAAATCGAGCGCGACTGGCACCGAGCCCCCCTCCCGGGTGAGAAGCGGCACCGCGCCAAAGGCCGCCTGGAAGGCGCGCGAGGCGGCTGCGATACCTGGGTGAGAGACGTCCACCTTGACAGGTGAGGCGGAGCTGAGCTCGATGACTCGAGCGGTGGTGCCCTCGGTGGCAAGCGGGGGCACGAACTCGCGGAGAGCCGCCGCTATCCGTGCCGGGTCCTGGTTGGGCACCAACCTCATCGACACCTTCGCTTTCGCGGTGGCGGGGATCACTGTCTTGGAGCCGGTTCCCGTGAAGCCGCCGATGACGCCATGCACATCGAGCGTCGGCCGGGAGCGGATGCGCTCGCGGGCGGAGTAGCCGGGTTCACCGGGCAGCGCTGTAGTGCCCATCCGGCGCCTCAATTCCGCGTCGTCGACGGGGTCTTTGGCCCAGTCGGCTTTCTCTACGAGAGTGGGCGGCTCCACATCGTCATAGAAGCCCGGGATGAGGATGCGCCCCTCGCGGTCCTTGAGCGCCGCCAGGACGTGGCTGAGGCTGTTGAAGGGGTTGGGCGCGGCGCCGCCGAAGATGCCCGAGTGCAGATCGACGGCTGGTCCCCTCACCTCGATCTCGGTGTAGAGGAGGCCGCGCAGCCCGGTCAACAGGTTGGGCTGACCGGGTGCAGTGAACCCCCCGTCCGCCAGCAGCAGGTAATCGCTCGGGAGGCGGGCGGCGTTGGCACGGAGGAATTCGGGAAGGGAGCGGCCGGAGGCCTCCTCCTCGCCTTCGATGAAAAAGCGCAGGTTCAGCGGCGGCCCTCCGGCTTGGAACCAGTGCTCGGCCGCCTTGACCCCTGCCAGGTGCTGCCCCTTGTTGTCGTCGGCGCCGCGAGCGTAGACGAAGCCGTTCCTTTGAGTGGGTTCGAAGGGCGGCGTCAGCCATGCCTCCAGCGGATCGGCGGGCTGCACGTCGTAGTGACCATAGACGGCCAGAGTCGGAGCCCCCGGTCGCCCCAGCCACTCGGCCACCACCACCGGATGCCCCTGTTCGCGGACATCGACAAGCCTCGTCTCCATGCCCATCCCGCGCAGCTTGGCGGCCAGCCAGTCAGCCGCCCGCCGACAGTCCACGCGATGCTCGGGCAGCGTGGAGACGCTGGGAATCGATAGCAGTTGAAACAGTTCAGCCTCCGCCTGAGGGCGACCGGCGCGGGCGAGTTGAAGGGCGTTTTGAAGCACAAACCCAGGTTAGCCGGGCGCCCGGCGTCACCGATTCTGCTTTGATGGCAGAGGTGAGGGAACAGCATGAGGCAGTCGAGCTCCGGGTTCCTGGCCTGCTGCTGACGGAGCACGAGTTCTCGCTGCCGCTCGATCACGCGCGGCCGGCCGGCGACCACTTGACAGTTTTCGCTCGGGAGGTGGCCGACCCCGGCGGACTGGAGCGGCCATATCTAGTGTTCTTCCAGGGCGGTCCGGGCCATGAAGCGCCCCGGGCGGCGCGCTTTCCCAGCTCACCCGGTTGGCTGGATCGGGCCCTCCAGGACTACCGCGTGCTGATGCTTGACCAGCGTGGCACCGGCCGCTCGTCACCCATCGGCAGCCTGCCGGGCCTGAGCGCCGACCAGCAGGCTGACCGTCTCACCCACTTCCGGGCCGATTCGATAGTGCGGGACGCTGAGCTGATCCGGCGCCACCTGGGGGTGGAGCGGTGGAGCGTTCTCGGCCAGAGCTTCGGCGGATTCTGCGTGACCTCCTATCTCTCGCTGGCGCCGGACGGCCTGCGGGAGGCCTTCATCACCGGCGGACTGCCGCCTCTGCATCGCCCTGTCGACGATGTCTACAGCGCCACCTACCGGCGCGTGCTGGAGCGCAACCGGCGCTATCACGTGCGCTATCCCTACGACATTGCGCGCCTCCGGCAACTGCGGCGGCGGTTGGAGGAGGCTGAGGTGCGGCTGCCGGGCGGCGACCGCCTGACCTGGCGTCGCTTCCGGCAGCTGGGCAGCGCTCTGGGCATGAGCGACGGGGCGGCCAAACTTCACCACCTGCTGGAGCTGCCCACCGACTCGCCGGCTTTTCTGCACGACGTCGAGGCAGGGTCGCCCTTCGCCCGGAATCCGCTCTATGCGATCGTGCATGAGGCCAGCTACGCCGACGGGTGCGTCACCGGCTGGTCCGCCGAGCGGCTCCTGCCGGCAGAGTTCGATTCCTCGGAACTGCTGACCGGTGAGCACGTCTACCCCTGGATGTTTGAGGACTACTCGGCGCTCAGACCACTTGCCGCGGCAGCCGAACGGCTGGCTCAGCGCGAATGGCCTCGTCTGTATGACGAAGAGCAGCTCGGCCGGAACCAGGTGCCTGCCGCAGCGGCGGTCTACAGCGAGGACATGTACGTGGAGCGCCAGTTCTCCGAGGAGACCGCCCGGGCGATGCCGAATCTCCGGGTCTGGCTCACTAGCGAGTACGACCACAACGGCCTTCGGGCCGACGGCGGCCGCATCTTGGACCGGCTGATCCACCTGGCCCGCAACCCGGCCTGACCCAAAAGGGGCAAATCTGTAGGCGTGAGGGACAGCTCAACATGGCAAAGCTGATCTACTCGGCGATCACGTCGCTCGACGGCTACATTGCGGACGAGGACGGAAACTTCGACTGGGCCGAGCCGGACCAGGAGGTGCACGCCTTCGTAAACGACCTGGAGCGGCCAGTGGGCACCTACCTGTACGGGCGCAAGATGTACGAGACGATGGTCTACTGGGAGACCGCTCACACCGTCGCCGACCAGTCGCCCTTCGTCCAGGATTTCGCGGCGATCTGGCAGGCTGCCGACAAGATCGTGTACTCCAAGACGCTGGAAACGGTATCCAGCGCCAGGACGCGGATCGAGCGAGACTTCGAGCCTGAAGCGGTTCGGCAGCTGAAAGCGCGGGCGGACAGTGACATCTCCGTGGGTGGTCCCGACCTCGCCGCCCAGGCGATCAGGGCCGGAGTGGTCGATGAGTGGCACCTGTTCGTTGCACCCGTCGTGGTGGGAGGCGGGACCCAAACCCTCCCCAAGGATGTCCGCCTGAAGCTGGAACTACTCGACGAACGCCGTTTCGGTAGCGGCGTGGTTCACCTCCACTACCGCAACAGGACGTGACACGCGGCGTTTTGCGATGTCCTGTCGACTGACCGCCGCTGCTCCAGTCCCGCGACATCGCCACTCGCCGACCTCGACACCAAAGAGATGCGCCTCGACCGGTCCCGACTCTAGTCTGTCCGGTCCCGAGTAGTCGAACCGTTCCTAGGTGGAGGCGTCCTCCACCCGCAGTGCGGGGGGAGGTGAGGTGGGGGCCGAGAGCTGGAATGTACCCAGGGTGTCGGCAATGGTCTCGATGACACCTTCTATGTTCTCATCGACCTCGGTCACCCGTACCAGAGCCGCCATTCGGTCCTGGACATCTCTCGCCGCAGCTGCTGGGCGGGCTGATCCCGAGCAGCCCGCTCGGAACGGGTTTGACGAGCCATGGACGAAAGCTCTCA
>JALZAW010000394.1 GCA_030948155.1 Candidatus Dormiibacterota bacterium
GTTCGGCTTGGAGAACGAGGCTGTCGCCGGGCCCGCTCTCCGCCAAGGCGTGGCGGAGGCGCTCACCCGCGTGGGTGCGCTGCACTTGGCAGGCCGCCGGTTGGCGACGCTCTCCGGTGGCGAGCGTCAGCGGGTGGCGCTCGCCTCGGCGCTGGCGTTGAGGCCCCAGCTGCTGGCGCTGGACGAGCCCACCTCACAGCTCGATCAGGAGGGAACCGAGCTGGTGGCGGCAGCCTGCCAGGCGTTGGCCGGGGAGGGCTTGGCGGTGGTGGTGGCAGAGCATCGCTTCGAGTGGCTGCTGCCGCTGGCGCAACGCACCCTTCTGGTGGAAGCGGGCCGCGTCAAGGACTTGCGGCAGCCGGCTCTGGAGCGATTCACGGGTCTGGGTCCGGCGGCCTCCCGAACGCCGCGGCGCCAGGGCGAGGAGGCTTGGGCAGTGCGAGGCGCCACGGTTGGGCCGGCGGGTCTGCCGCTTCTGCAGGACCTGGACCTGGCGGGTGCGGCGGGCGAGGTCGTGGCGCTGACAGGCCCCAACGGGGGCGGCAAGACAACTTTGCTGCGGCTGCTGGCGGGGACGCTGGCGCCCCTCTCGGGGACGGTCAGTCGAGCGCCGGGCAGGGTCGCCTTCCTGCCTCAGAACCCGGCTGCGCTGCTCTACCGGGCCAGTGTCAGAGAGGAGCTGCGGGCGACGCTGAACCGGGCAGGCTCGGCGGAGCCGCCGGAGCAGGTGTTGGGCGAATTGGGGCTTCTCGCTCAGGCGGAACGGGATCCGCGGGACCTCTCCAGCGGCCAGCGCCAGCGAACTGCGATCGCTGCGGTGCTCGCTGGGTCGCCGCGGCTGGCGCTGCTCGACGAGCCGACCCGCGGAATGGACGGCTCAGCCCGGGCCGGGCTCCAGCGGCTGGTCGGTCGACTCGCGGCTGAGGGCTCGGCGGTGATCATTGCGACGCACGACAGCCAAGTCGTGGCGGAGGTCTGCGATAGGGTGCTGCTGGTCGCGTCCGGGTCAGTTCGCGAGCAGCCTGCGCTCCCTGCCGGCCGCAGTCAGAGGCTGGGATCATCTGACGTGCGCGCATGAGGCTCGCCCTGAGCTCGCTGCTGGGGCTGGCGCTGTTTGGCTGGCCCTTTCTGGGCGGCGGCCTGCCCGCCGACACCGCGGCCGCGGCTATTGCTGTCGCCGCGCTGGGGGCGCTGCTCCTGCTCGAGGTCGGCTTCCGCCACCTGGACGCTCGCCAGGTGGCACTGCTGGCGGCGCTGGCCGCGCTCGATACCGCCTTCCGGCTTGCGATCCCCGCCGCCTCCGGCGTAGGCGGCTTCAGCCCCATCTTCTTCCTCGTCCTGGTCGCCGGCTTCGTGTTCGGGCCCTCCTACGGCTTCCTGCTGGGTGGCTTCACCATCCTCGTCTCCTCTCTGGCGGAGGGGGCAGTCGGGCCCTGGGTGCCCTACCAGATCTTCGCCACCGGCTGGGTCGGCGTCAGCGCCGGCATCGCCGGCCTCCTCTTGCCGGCTCGCTGGCGGCAGAAACGCTGGCCGGCTCTGATAGTGCTCGCCGCCGTCGGGGCGGTGGGCGGCTGGGCCTTCGGGGCTCTCATGGATATCCAGGTCTGGGTGGCCTTCTACAGTGGTCCTGGGCAGCTGGGCTGGGCGCCAGGAATGGCTGCAGGCGAAGCCCTCGCTCACTTTGGCCGCTTCTACCTGCTCACCTCCCTCGCCTATGACAGCTTCCGTGCTGTGGGCAACGCTCTGATGGTCCTCCTGCTGGGAGTCCCGGTGCTGGTTGCGCTGAGACGGGTGCAGCGACGGCTGAGATTTGAGATCGTTGAGAACTATGCAGGCTTCCACCTACCCGCTGATCGACCCTGACGAAGCGGCCGCCCTCGTCCTTCAGGAGGTTGCCGTCTTGGGCGAGGAGGAGCTGCCGCTGGCCGCCTGTCCGAACCGCGTGCTGGCTCAAGACCTGATCGCCGACCAGGATCTGCCCTCCTTTCCGAGCAGCGCTGTTGACGGCTATGCGCTGCGCGCCGCCGACGCCGGCCGGCGCCTGCCGCTGGCCGGAGAGGCAGCGGCCGGCCGGCCCCTCGAGGGCGGCTTGCCGCCGGCCGCCGCTGCCAGGATCCTGACCGGCGGCATGCTGCCGGAGGGCGCTGACACAGTGATCATGCTGGAGGAGGTTCGAGCCGGCGCCGACTGGGTGGAGGCGCCGGGCGGGCTCCAGCCCGGCGCGAACTATCACCCTCCGGGGGCCGATCTCGCCGCCGGCACTCGCGTCCTCAGCCGCGGCGACGTGCTCGGTTCGGCCGAACTGGGTCTGGCCGCCGCACTTAACCGGCCGTTCCTGTCTGTGCACCGGCGCCCCCGCGTGGCCCTGATGTCGACAGGGGACGAGCTGGTCCCCGTCGGCGGCAGGCCAGAGGGGGGCCAGATCATCGACTCCAACCGCTGGGCGCTGTTGGCGGCGCTGCGCGAGGCCGGCGCCGAGGTGAGCCTGCTGCCGGCGGCTCCCGACGATCCGGCTCAGCTGCGCCAGCTGGTGCTGGAGGCGTTGAGCGAGCACGAGGTGCTGGTCACCTCGGGTGGGGTCTCGGTCGGTTCCCACGATCTGGTGAAGCCGCTCCTGGAGTCGCTCGGCAAGGTGCACATCGGCAGGGTCAAGCTCAAGCCGGGCAAGCCCTTCACGTTTGCCACACTGTCTCCGGGCCGGGTCGCCTTCGGCCTGCCGGGCTTCCCTGTCAGCTCGCTCGTCACCTTCGAGGTCTTCGTGCGGCCGGCTCTGCGCCGGATGCAGGGATTCCGCCAGCTGCAGCGGCCGCGCCTGCCGGTCAGGCTTGACTTCGACGCCAAATCGGCGGCCGGTCGCGCCGAGTACCACCGGGTGTCGCTGCGCCGACAGGGTGGCGAACTGGTAGCGCAAACGACAGGCTCACAATCCTCGTCGCGGCTCCTGAGCCTGGTCGGAGCCGGCGCGTTGGTGCGCGTCCCGCCCGGCGACGAGCCACTGCGACGCGGCAGCCAGGTGGAAGCGCTGATCCTGAGCCTGCCGTCCGACTGAGACTGCCCAGTGTCGCGGGACACCACCTCGACCAGGGGGGCGGCGCTGACAATGACCGTCAGCGGCCAGACCCTTTCAGAAGTTCCTGCTCGGGCACGTCGGCGACACAGCTCCCATCGCCTTCCCGCGGCTCCGG
>JALZAW010000049.1 GCA_030948155.1 Candidatus Dormiibacterota bacterium
CCCTGGCGCCAGCTCCGCGGGCGGCGCGACCGGCGGCCCGGGCTGCTCCGGCGACAGCAGCGGCCGGATCGGCCTGAGCGGCCCGGCGCAGCGGCCGAGGGGTGCTGGTCAGCTCCACCGTGCCTTCGGCATCCCCGCCGACGGGTTTGGCGGCTCCCTCGAAGAGCTGGACAACAAAGTTGACAGGCCGCCCGAGGTCTTGCCGGCGGAGCAGCTGCACGGCTGGGATCGCACCTATGAAGACTGCCACCGGCCATTCGATGAGGCCGAAGGCAAAGGCCAGGCCAACGCCGCCGTAGTACCCCGCCGTTCGGGGCACGTCCATGCTCATGGGACCCACGCGAACGCTGATCGGTCCGCTGTTCTTCATAGGGGCTCGCTCCTTATTCCTTGTTTGGTTGCCGGTGCATGCTCGGGATACAACTTGAGAAACGAGTCGGCGCCGTAGTAGAGCAGCACGTACCAGGGCACACTGCCGATGGTGAAACCTGTGTTCATGAGCTGACGCACACCGACAGCGAAGAAGGCGGCGGGGACCAGCCAGCGCAGCGAGACGCGCCCGCGGCTGGCTTCCTTGAGCCTGTCGTCACCCAGCCTGACAGCCGCCACGAGAGTGTTGACCTGAGTCTCGGTCTGGCGCTCGAAGGGCGCCAGCTCGACCACGGTTTGCAGCGCCTCCCGCACCCTGGCAGCATTCGACGAGTGGATAAGAATCGACCCTGTGCGTTGGTTGACATGGACCTCGTCCACTGCATCAATCGCCGCGACATGGGAGCGGACCCGTTCGATTTGCTGGGGGTCACGGTCTGGCTTGGCGATCCTCACGCGGATGCGGCCATGCGCGGCGTGTTCGATCCGCGCGCGCGGGCGCTCGCCGGCTCGGGGCGGCACTGACTATTCCGGTGCGATGGTCAGCGCGTTGCCCGCTGCTGTGCGGCGGCGCGGCCGGCGCGGGGTCGTGGCACGAGGGGTGGCGCGGGTGCGTCGCACAGGACGCTTCTGCTCGGCTACCTGCTCGTAGCGCGCTTCCGCGACGAGATCCTGAGTCTTCTCCAACGCCTCCGCGCTGATCTCCTGCAGGCGCTCGGCGCCGGTCATGCCCACCTTTACAGCGCGCTTGGCGACCGGCCGCAAACGCTCACTAAAGGCGGCGCCAATCGCGATTCCCAGACCGACATACAGGCCCCCCGGGATCACCGCTTCCAGCAACTTATCAAACATGCTTTCTCCTCCAGCTTTTTGGTGTGGTCCGAACCGTGTCTGACAGGTTACGACTGCTCGCGGCCGCTGCGCACTTGACTTGGTGCAGAGTTCGCTGCCCGACATGGTTGGGCGGTGGCGGAGATGTGCTTCTCGCGCCGGCCTGGTGAGCGCTCAGCTGAGACGGGATCGCTTCCTGTCCTCCGGGAACAACCGGGCCGGCTTGGGTAGTAGTGATGTGGGGTGTCCACATGACTCGCCGCGGCCTCCTGCTGTTCGCATCGATGTCCCTGATCTGGGGCATTCCCTACTTCTTCATCCGGATAGCTGTGAATGAGCTCTCGCCGGCCACCCTTGTTTTCATGCGAACAACGCTGGCCGCACTGGTACTGCTCCCCTTTGCGCTGGCCCGCGGAGGCGGCTTTGGCCGGCTCTGGGACAAGTGGCGCTGGCTGCTTGTGTTCGCCGCTGTCGAGATGGGCATTCCCTGGTTTCTCCTCTCGAGCGCCGAACAGCAGATCTCCAGCTCGCTGACCGGCTTGCTGATCTCAACTGTGCCACTGGCGACGACGGTTGTGGCGATCGCGTTCGGCCAGCGCGAGCGGCTGAGCGCGGCCAGCCTTGCTGGGCTGGCCATCGGGCTGATCGGCGTGGCGGCGATAGTCGGCACGGATCTGCACGCCACCAGCCTTCTGGCGTTGGCCGAGCTGGCCGCCGTCGTGGTCGGCTATGCAGTGGGGCCAGTGATCCTGTCGCGTCATCTCAGCGATCTGCCACCGGTCAGCGTGATAGCAGTGTCGCTGGCGGTGTGCGCTGTCGCTTATGCGCCCATCGTCACCTGGCAATGGCCTCATGTGATGCCGACGTCAGCTGTGTTGCTCTCGGTGGCTGCCCTTGCCCTGGCCTGCACAGCTGTCGCGTTTCTGCTCTTCTTTGCGCTGATCACTGAGATCGGGCCTGTGCGTTCCAGCGTCATCACTTACATCAATCCAGCGGTGGCGGCGCTGCTCGGGGTGTTCGCCCTCGGTGAGACTTTCACCCTGGGCATGGGCGCCGGCTTTGTGCTGGTGGTCTGTGGCGCGGCCCTAGCTACCAGCCGGACAGCCCAGTTCCGCCGGTTCCGCCGCCTCACCGGCCGCGAGCGGACCGGGCCCGACCTCACTCGCTAGGAGCAGTGCCTTCGCCGGCCGATTCAGCGAGGAAGTAGCGGCTGGCTGAGCTCCTGCGCCGGCGGGTCGCTGAGTGGGACTGTGCTGCCGCCGGCCGCCTCGAGCAAGGAGGACTCCAGGTACCACCGCTCTGGCACTGAGTGGCCCCAGAAGCTGCGGCGCTGCTCGTCGTTGACACTCCAGCGCACAGGGTCCAGATCGGGATCGCCAGTCCAGTAATCGGCGGTGTAGAGCTCGATGCGATGCCCATCGGGATCGCGCAGATAGAGATAGAAAGCGTTGCTCACGCCGTGGCGGCCGGGTCCGCGCTCGATCATCTCCTGCCGGCCGGGTCCACCGAGGTTGTCGCAGGTGTTGAGGATGGCATCCTTGTCAGCTGCCCAGAAGCCCAGATGGTGTAGTCGGGGGCCCCGGCCGGCGGTGAGCGCCACATCGTGAACATGCGGCTTGCGGAACATCCAGGCCGCGTAGATAGTGCTGTCCCCACCATCGCCGCCGATGTACTCGGAGCAGCCAAAACCAAGCTGGTGATAGAGGTCGAAAGCCCTCTGCACGTCAGGCACATGCAGGTTGAAGTGGTCCAAGCGCTGCATGCGCGCCCCCTGCTGAAGGTGATACCGCTGCAAAAGGCAGGGCACCTTCTCCATCCGGCTGAAGAACTCGAGCGGACAGCCGAGTGGATCCTGCACGCGCAGCGCCCGCCCCTGCCCCCGTTCCTCGCCCGCGTCCAACCAGCGCGTGAAGCACCCGGCCGCTCGGTAGTGGTCGGCGGCCCGCTCCAGCTCGGCGTCAGAGGCAACCAGGAAGGAGAGATGGCCGGCCGCGGCAACCTGTCCAGAGCGGAGCACCAGGCAGTGATGGTGCCTGTCCTCATAGCCGCGAAGGTAGATGGCTGAATCATCCTCTTCGGTCACCACGAAACCCAGGAGGTCGACGTAGAACTCGCGCGAGTGCCCCAGGTCAGTCACCAGCAGTTCAGCGTGAGCGGCGCGAACTATGTCGAAGGGGGCCGCCCGACGGCCGCCGAGCCATGCCTGGGGATCGCCGGGCTTGGCCATCAACCGCCGGTTCCAAAGCGGGGGATGGGGTGTTCGCCGAGTGCAACGTGCACGGTTTGCAGCTCGCAGTAGAACTCGAAGCTGTAGGTGCCACCCTCACGCCCGATACCGCTCCACTTGCTGCCACCGAACGGAGTGCGCAGGTCGCGCACGTTCTGCGAGTTCAGCCAGACCAGGCCTGAGTCGATCGCCTGCGCCACCCGCTGACCCCTCTGCAGGTCGCGAGTCCAGACGTAGGCGGCCAGACCGTAGCGGACGTCGTTGGCGAGCCGGACGGCCTCCGCCTCGCCGTTGAAAGGCGTCGCCACCACCACCGGGCCGAAGATCTCCTCCTGGAAGACGCGCGCCTGCGGCTTGACGTCGGCGATGAGAGTGGCGGGCAGGTAGTTGCCCTGGGTCAGGTGCAGGGGTCGCTCGCCGCCGGCGAGCAGCCGGCCCTCCTGGCGGCCGATCTCGATGTAGCTCATGACGCGCTCGTAATGTTCGCGGTGGATCAGCGGTCCCAGCTCAGTCTTGGGGTCGAAGGGATCGCCCAGCCGCACCTTGCTCGCGCGCTCGGCTGTGCGCTCTACGAACTCGTCATAGATCGGCTCCTCGATGAGCAGGCGGGTGCCGGCCGTGCAGCGCTCGCCGTTGAGGGAGAAGACGCCGAAGACGGCTGCGTCCACCGCTCTCTCCAGATCGGCGTCGGCAAAGACCACCACCGGCGACTTGCCGCCCAGCTCCATCGAGCAGCGCTTCAGGGTCTTCGCCCCGTTGGCGATGATGGTGCTGCCGGTGGTGGTCTCGCCGGTGAAGGAGATCAGCTGTACGCCCGGGTGTTCGACCAGAGGCGCGCCGCAGGTCTCGCCGAAGCCGTGAACGACATTGCAGACGCCGTCAGGGATGCCCACCTCAGCGATGATGGCGGCCAGTCGCGCAGCGCTTAGCGGGGACCATTCGGCAGGCTTCAACACGCAGGTGTCGCCGGCGGCCAGGCACGGCGCCACCTTCCAGGTCTCCAGCATGAACGGCGTGTTCCAGGGCGTGATCAGACCGGCCACGCCGACCGGCTTCAGAAGCGTGTAGTTGAGAAAGTCGCGAGTCTGGTAGGAGGCGGTGCCCAGGGTCTCGAGCTGCGCAGCGAAGAAGTGGAAGTTCTGCGCCGCCCGCTTCGCCTGCCCCTTGGCCTGGCTGATGGGAAGCCCTGTGTCGAGCGTCTCCACCTCGGCGATCTCCTGATCGGCTGCCTCGATCAGCTCGGCAATCCGTCGCAGGTAGCGAGCCCGCTCGGTCGCATTCAGACGTGGCCAGGGTCCTTCGTCGAACGCTTTGCGGGCCGCTCTGACGGCCAGGTCGATGTCCGCCTCCAGTCCTTCGGCAACCGTTGTGATGACCTCGTTCGTGGCCGGGTCCACCGTTTCGAAGGTTCTCCCGGCCTGTCCAGGCTGGAACCTGCCGTTGATGAAATGCTCGACAGGTCGGACTCGAGCTTTGACTCGGGGCCGCTCTGACGCGGTTGCCGTCTGGCTCATCAGCCAAAAGCCTCCTGCTCAGTCACTATGTGGTTTTCGAGAGCGCCCAGCCCTTCCACCTCCAGCCGCATGCGATCGCCGGGATGAACGTGCGAGACGCCCTTGGGGGTACCGGTGAGGATCAGATCGCCGGGCTCCAGGGTCATGAAGTGGCTGACGAATTCGATCATCTCCGGGATCTTGCGAATCATGTCTCGCGTGCTGCCCTGCTGACGCAGCTCGCCGTTGACGAAGGCCCTGAGGCTCAGGTTGTGGGGATCCTGCACCTCGTCTTGGACCAGATAGGGGCCGATCGGACAGAAGGTGTCCCAACACTTGCCCCGCAGAGGGGGCCGGAAAAGGTCGATCACGAAGTCGCGGATCACGAGATCGTTAGCTATCGTGTAACCGCCGATGTAGTCCAGGGCCTGCTCCGCTTTGGCGCGCCGGCAGCGGCGACCGATCGCAGCCGCCAGCTCCACCTCGTAATGAACGAACTTGCCGCCCTCTGGATAAACGACCGGCGCACGGTGCGGCACCCAGGTGTTGGGTGACTTGAAGAAGACAGCGGGCTCTTGAGGCTCCTTCAGCGCCAGCTCCCTCGCGTGGTCCGAATAGTTGAGTGCCAGGGCGATGACTTTGGTCGGCTCGACTGGCAGCAGGAACTGGAGGTCTTGCTCCTGGTGCTCAATGCCGTCAGGGGTGCGCAGCAGACCCGGCGCGATCAGCTCGGCCGGCTCCGTCCGGCCATTCCTGAGCACGCGGGCACGCTTCACCGCGAAGCGCCCGCCGGGACGGCGAAGTCGTACTGCGCCATTACCGCTCGAAGCCGGCGCTGGTTCTCAGCGCTGGGTTCGCAGAGCGGGAGCCGGTAGACGGGCTCGATCAGGCCCAACTCGCCCATCACCCACTTGAGCGGGCCGGGATTCGTCTCCCAGAAGAGGGCGTCGTTGAGCGGCAGCAGGTGGTAGTGCAGATCCAGCGCCTCGGCGTGCCTGCCCGCCTGAACCAGATCGAAGATGGCGGCGACCTCCTTCGGCAGCACATTGCCGGTGGCGCTGACGTGGCCGGCGCCGCCGATGGCCAGCATCGGGTAGCAGAGCAGCTCGATGCCTGAGAGGACCAGGAAATCGCGGCCGCACTCGTGCAGCACCCGGCAGACGTGCTCGAAGTCCTTGTTCGACTCCTTCACTCCGATGATCTGCGGCTGATCGCGGCGGAGGCGGGCCAGGGTTTCGGGCGCGATGTTGACGGCTGTGCGGCCCGGGATGTTGTAGATCACGAGCGGGAGATCGACCGCGTCGGCGATCGCGGCGAAGTAGCGATACAAGCCCTCCTGAGAGGGCCGGTTGTAATAGGGCACTATCAGCAGTGCGGCGCTGGCGCCCAGATCCTGCGCAAAGCGGGTGAGGCGCAGCGTCTCGGCCAGGTTGTTGGTGCCAGTGCCGGGAACGAACGGCACCCGCCCGCTGATGCGCTCGGCCACGTAGCGCATCACCTCCTCCCGCTCGTCGAGGGTCAAAGCGCTGGGCTCGCCGGTGGTGCCGGTGACTGAGAGACCGTGACTGCCGGAGGCGACCTGCCAGTCGACCAATCGACCCATCGCCTCCAGATCGAGCTCGCCCCCAAGCTTGAAGGCTGTGACCAGGGGCACTATGGACCCCCGCAGCTCGCTCATCCGCCTTGCCCCTCGGCCGTTGCCCCCGCCAGCAGCTCCGATGTGGCCAGGGGCGCGAGGGGGCCGTCGGTGTTGAGGAAGGCGTTGACGCGCTCCTTGACCTCGCTGCGGTCATAGCTCCCGACCAGCGCCTGGGCCATCCGCACAGGATCGCCAAAAAAGAAGAACTCGTAGATCTCCTGCCGGCTGGCAAAGGAGGAGGCGGAAGCGTCCCAGGCCAGGCGGAACAGCTTCACGCGGTCGATCCCGTTCAAGCTGGCGGCCTGCAGGAAGCGGTCGACGTCCACGCCTGTCTCGCCTTTTGTATCCGCCTCGGTGGGGAGGCCGAAGAGGCCGCTGGCGGCAAGCTGCCAGACGATCTCCCGCAGACGTGGGTACGTACGAGGGAACCAGTTGCGAGCGGTGTTGAGCGGTGCCCAGGCGGGCGTCATCAGGCCCCATTGGTTCAGTTCAGCATCTGCCTCAGCCGCCCGCAGCACTGCCCGGAGGAGCTCGCGCGTGTTGATCACCTCGGCGATCTTCTCCTGCACATGCTGGAAGCTCTCGATCTGGATCGCGTCGCAGATGAGGGATATCAGGCCGAGCATGAACTCAGTCTTGGCGAGGTCCTTGAGCACTACCTGGTGGGTCATGTGTGCCAGAGCGCCGGTCTCGCTGTACATCTTGCCCCTGGTGAGGACCTCGGGATGGCGGATCATGAAGCAGCGCTCGTAGGGAACCTGCACGTCGTCGAAGATGGCGACGGCGTCCATCTCGTCGAAGCGCGAGCCGAGCGGGTGGTCGAAGTGGCTGCGGCCGTAATCCAGGGACTCGCGGCAGAGAAAGCGCAGACCCGGGGTGTCACAGGACACTGCGAACGCGAAGGAGTAGGGCTCATCCTCCGGCCGGGCTTGGAGAACTGTGGAGGGGAAGACGACTATCTCGTCAGCGATGGGGCCAATGGTGGCCAGCATGCGGGCGCCCCGGATCACTATCCCGCTGTCGGTCTCCTTCAGTATCTGGGCCGCCTGGTAGGGGTCGCGCTGAGCCGCGGCGGACTGCGAGCGATTGGCCTGCGGGTTGATCAGCGTGTGGGTCATCAGAAGGTCGTTGTCGCGCACGTGCTCGTAGTAGCTGCGGATGTTCTTGCCGAAGCCGGGATCGACCTGGGCGAACCAGTCTTGGGCGGCGGCCATGGCCATGACCGAGCTGTTGAGGTAGTCGCCCGTGCGGCCCAGCAGGCCCAGACTGCGATCGGACCAGAGCTTCATCATCTCGGCGCGCTGGGCGAGATCAGCCTTCGTCCGTGGCTGCCGGAAGGAGGTACCGACAGGCTGGCCAGTGGCCGGCGACGGATAGGTGAGAACTTCCTTCACCCGCTCGTCGTGCTGCAGGTCGTAGAGGGCCGCATAGGCGTGTGCGACGCCCTTGAAAGCGGGGTGCCTGCCGACGTCGGCAGTCACGGTTTCCCCGTGTACGCGGACATCGCGCCGAGACGAGTTGAGTGCCTCCAAGTACTGGGCGCCGGTTCTTGCTGACATACGCTCAACCTCCTGGTGTTGAAACGCGATTGTTGCTCATCAAGCGTCGTAGGGAAGCTCGAACGGGTCGAAGGGCAGCGTCGGCTGTGAGGGAATGGGCCGGGCGATCGGGATGAAGCGGCTGCAGAAGAAGCCGAGCGCGTCGCCCTCGCTCGACTGCAGATCGATCACCTGACCAAGGAGGATGGAATGGTCGCCACCATCGTAAGTGCGCCAGGGGCTGCACTCGAAGTGGACCAGGGCGCCGTAGAGACGGGGGCTGGCCCGGCCCTCGTACCAGGGAATCTGAACCTGGTTGGCGATCCCTGCAAAGTGTTTGGCCAGCGCTTCCTGCTCCGGTTTCAGGATGTTGACGGTGAACGGCTTGTCGACCAGTAGGTCATGGCTTCGCGCCCAGCGCGCGATCGAGACAAGGATCAGTGGAGGGTCAAGCGACACTGAGCAGAAAGCGTTGACTGTCAGGCCGCGAGGCCCGTCCGGGCCCCGGTAAGTGACCACTGTGACACCGCTGGCGAAGCGGCCCAGAGCGGACCGGAAGGAAGCGGGGTCCAGCGGGCGGGCGGGTACGCTCAAGTCCTTTTCTGGCCAAGACCGGGGGGCTGCATCGCTCCCATTGTTTCACCGGCGGGGTCTAGTGTCCCGCGCGTTAGGGGAGGCGCTGCCGGGCGTCAGGAGCCGGGTGGCTGAGCTTTGAGCGCCTCCAGCAGCTCGGGACGCGATGGCTCAACCAGCACCCTGCCGTCCGGGAAGACCAGGGTGGGCACGCTGCAGTAGCCTCCGTTCAGGGCCATGACTGTCGGAACGGCCTCAGGGGAATCGTCCAGGTTGACGTGACGGTAGGGCGTTCGAGTCTCGGCCAGCACGGCCGCGGTCAGGCTGCAGTCAGAGCAGTGCGTGGTCGTGTAGACGACGAGCGTGCCAGTCTCGGCCGACATGGGCTCCATGCAGTCCTGTACAAGCGCGGCGGTGGATCTGTTCCGCAATTGCAACTGACAAACCGGCAGGGTGCCGCGGCGCCCGGAGCGGGCTGTTCGCTGTCATTCGACAGCTGCAACCTGGGTGCTCAGCGCAAGTCCGCGGGCAACGCATTTCAGGAATCGCGACGATTCACCAGCTGGAGAGAGAGCGGCCGAGCTGGCACCGGTGAGGATTGCACGATGGAGGTGGTGGTTTGGCCATGCGGAAGGAAGGTATCAAGGAGGCTTTCAAGCTGGTCGACAGCACCTACCTGTACCTTCAGCAGGAAGCAGTCGTCCCCGGTGATCCGGTGGCACTCGGTGACCTGAGCCGTATCGGCGGCAAGCTCCGCGATCTTCTCCAGCTGACGAGGTCCGGGTTTGATTCGGACATAGGCGGCGATCGGTAGGCCCAACGCCTTTGGTTCGACATCCAACCTGTAGCCGACAATCACTCCCTCCTGTTCCAGCCGCTGCACCCTCTCGGTCACCGCTGGAGCCGACATACCGACGCGTCTCGCCAGCTCCGCCATAGTGACGCGCGGGTCTTCGTGCAACAACTCCAGAAGCCTGAGGTTCACGCGGTCCAGGAGGTTGCTGCTGGGGATTAAGGTGGCCTGCCCGTTCCGCCTGGCTTTTCCAGTCAAGTCAATCTCCTTTCCTTGCAATCGCTATGGACAAACCGGCCTGCGCCTTAGAGCATTATTACATGACCTCAGCTTCCGGGCAAGAATCCAGCCCCAGCCGCGCCGGTCGTGCCGCCGGCAGGGCTGTGGTCCGCTTACCACCACACGGCTACTTCCTGGTCAGCGCAGTCTTCCACTACCTGGGACCAGCCTTCGCCGTGTTGCTCTTTGCGCGGGTTGACGTACTCGGCGTCGCCTGGTTGCGAATCGCCAGCGCAGCCGTCCTGTTTGCCGCGTGGCGGCGGCCCTGGCGATTCTTCCGGTCCCTGCCCTGGAGCGATCGCTGGGTTCTGATCGCCCTCGGCTCGGTTCTGGGGGTGATGAACGCTTCCTTCTACCTGGCTATATCGAGGCTGCCACTGAGCACCGTCGGAGCCATCGAGTTCCTGGGGCCCATCGCGCTCGCCGCAGTGGGTGCGCGCACTGCCCGAAACTGCTCAGCCTTGGTTCTTGCAGCTGCCGGCGTCTACCTCCTGACCAATGTGCGCCTCGTCGCTCAGCCGCTTGGCTTTGCCTTCGCCTTCGCCAACTGCGCCTTTTTCTTTCTCTACATCATCCTGGCTCATCGGATAGCGCAGCGGGGTAGCAGCGCTGGAGTCGACGGTCTGGGGGCCGCGATGCTGATCGCGCTGGTGGTTGTTATGCCAATCGGGCTCCAGGGAGCCGCCCCCGCCCTGGCCAGTCCGTTCTTGCTCGCGGCCGGGATTGCGGTGGGCATCTGTTCCTCGGTCATTCCGTACGTGACCGACCAGCTGGCCATGGCCAGGCTGTCTCGAGCTACTTACGCGTTGCTGCTCTCGCTGCTACCGGCCACGGCAACCGTCATCGGCGTGCTCGTCCTGGCGCAGCTGCCCAGGCCGCAAGAGCTTCTCGGAATCGCCCTCGTCATCCTGGGTGTGGCAGTGCACCGCGAGCGTCAGGAGCAGCGACCGCCAGCGAAGCGCTGACCGCTCGGGGCTCTCTGTTCCGCCGCGGTCTTATCGGTGCCGGGCGATAGTCGCAACTCCACGTCACTTTGCCAGGAGTTTCGGCAGCTCCCAGAAGGCGGCCTGGGAATCCCTGGTGATGACGTTGCGATGCATCCGTCCGAGCGTTAGCTTGTCTTGGCATGGGCGTTGCCAGGACGATGAGCCGGTCGTCAGCTCGCCTGCTGGTCTGGGCGTCCATCGCCGGCCTGGCCGTCGGAGTCATCCTCGAACTGTTGACTGTGCTGCTCGCGGTCGCAGGGCCCGAAGGGCGGGGCTGGTCGCTGCGGGGAAACGGTGCCCTGATCGTGCCGCTCGAACTGGCTCCTGCTGCACTGGGCGCCGGCTGGACCGCTTTGCTGCTCCACGCACACGGCCGCTCCTGGGTCGCCGTCGCCGTCACGGTCTGTGCGCTCGGCCCGCTCTGGTCGGTGCTTGACCTGGCGGCGATCAGCCTGGTTCAGCGGGAATTGGCGATCATCGTTGTCGGTTTAGCCGTCTCCGCGATTTGGCTGCTGCCCGTGCTCGCTCCCCTGGCTGCCTGGCTGGCAACGCGTGGCCGGGGTAGCTACGCGGTGGGCTGGCATGCGGCGGCTGGGGCGGTCTACCTGGTGATGCTGGTGGTGAGCTTCGCCGCTGGCACTCGCCTGCTCCCGCCCAGCTGACCTGCCCGTGTCGGG
>JALZAW010000395.1 GCA_030948155.1 Candidatus Dormiibacterota bacterium
CTCGAAGCCCCACTCCCCACGCAGCACGTCGGTGAGCAGCCAGTGGTTCTCCGACGCATAGACGCCGTTGATGCGGTTGTAGGAGCACATGATCGTCCACGGCTGGGCCTGGGTGACGACCCGCTCGAACGCCGGGAGGTAGATCTCCCTCAGCGTGCGCTCGTCGACCTCCGCAGACACCGTCATGCGGTCCGTCTCCTGGTTGTTGGCGGCGAAGTGCTTGAGCGACGTGCCGACGCCCTGGCTCTGGATACCGTTGACGAGCGCCGCGGCGAGGTCGCCGGCCAGGGCCGGGTCCTCTGAGAAATACTCGAAGTTGCGCCCGCACAGTGGTGAGCGCTTCATGTTCACGCCCGGGCCGAGCAGGACCGACACTTCGGCGGCGCGGCATTCCCGGCCAAGCGCCGCGCCGACGCGGCCGAGCAGCTCGACGTCCCAGCTGGAGGCCAGGCCTGCCGCCGGAGGGAAGCAGGTGGCGGGGACGCTCGCGTTGAGACCCAGGTGGTCGGCGCCTTCAGCCTGCTTGCGGAGGCCGTGCGGGCCGTCGGTCACCATGATGCCCGGGATGCCCAGCCGCTCGACTGGCTGGGTGCGCCAGAAATCCGCGCCGTCGAGCAGGGAGGCCTTCTCCTCCAGGGTGAGGTCAGCGAGCAGGGCGGGGATATCGAGCCGCGCGGCGGGGTCGGTGATCATCCGGGCTCCTCAGGGGTTGTGGCGGGCGTCGGGGCAAGCGCCCTTGGTGAACGTGGCGCCGGAGAGCACGATGCCGACGCCCGCAACGACTCCCTCGTTCGAGCGGCCCACCTCGGCCCCTGGCAGGGTTTATTGTAGACTCAATACCGACCGCGTGGTAAGTATTTGCAGGTGAGCAATGGTGACGGCGGAGCCCGGCGGGAGTGACCACCGAGGTCGAGCACGGCTACGCGAAGGGGCGTGCGAAGCGGCGCGAGATCATGGACGAGGCCATGGCGCTCTTCGGCGAAGTCGGCTATCGCGGGGCGTCGCTGCGTGAGATCGCTGCCCGCTGCGGCATCTCCCACCCTGGACTGCTGCATCACTTTCCGACCAAGGAGTCGCTTCTTCTCGCCGTGCTGGCCCATCGTGACGAGGTCGACGGCGAGTCGCTGTCGATGGACGGCACAACCGGCACGGACAAGTTGCGCCGCCTTGTCGACCTTGTTTTCCTGAACGCCACCCGCCGCGGGATCGTCGAGCTGTTCGCCGTGCTGTCCGCTGAGGCGACGTCTCCCGACCACCCAGCCCACGCGTTCTTTGTCGAGCGCTACCGGAACGCTGTCCAGGCCGCGGAGCTGACCTATGCACAGGTGCGCGACGAGGGAAGACTGAGGCCGGGCATCGACCCCGGCGCATCGGCGCGACAGCTCATCGCTCTGATGGATGGCCTGCAGGTGCAGTGGCTGCTCGATGGCCGTGAGACGGATATGGCCGGTGTGGTGCACGCGCACATCAATGCCCAGCTCACGGTCCCGCTCTGACCAGATCGAGTTCAGAGCGTTTAGTTGACTGGACGCGATCCGACCTCAGCTCTCCACCCTGAACCGGATCGCCACCGCTCAACTCAGGTCTTCACTGCGGAGACGATGCCCTGGCAGCGGCTGCGCCGGGCTCACGTGCTAAAGATCCGGAGTCTGCTCGAGGAGCAGCACTACCAGCCAGCCACCGCCAACCGCATGCTCTCCGCGCTGCGCGGCGTGCTCAAGGAGTGCTGGCACGCCCAGCTGATGACCACTGAGGAGAGCGATCCGCCGTCGGCGCAGCTCCGAGTGACCATCGAGGCCAACCCTGGTACGGCGTCTAACGCTGCAGCGGGCACGTAGGCGAGCGGGATGGCCTGGCACGCTGCCGACATGGTCTTGCGCGGACTCCCCACTGCGCCACCAGATGAGAAGGCTCAAGATCACTGATACCCTAGCGGCCTCCATCCGGCACGCAGCGCTCAGTGCGATCCGGTGGTTCCATGGTCGTCGTTCACCATATGCGTGACGCGGGGGGCGATCAGGCCTGAACGCCGTGTCGGGTTTGTGGCTGACTCTCGGCTTAATCAAGAAAGATCCGAATGTCCTCAAGCGCATCTTCGGCAGTGCCGCCGATCTTTGGATCCGCTGTCAGCCTTTCGAGTGCAGGCACCACTACGTCTCGGTCGAGCTGGCGATGGATCCGAGCAATGTGGCCGAGACAGGTTGCCGCAAGGGCTCGCACGTCCGAGTTCTCGTCGCCGAGAAAAGTCAGGCAGCGATCTTGTACCCACCGCCAATCCGGGTCGTGGAAGGTCACACCTATCAGCGCATCGCAAATCTCGTCTGACGTGCCAGATGAAAATATCCGAATGGCGTCAGCTCGGTCGACTGGCTGCGGTTCTTGGTATTTCAACTCGGCCCCACCGATATGTTTCCCCGTCGATCTGTCATTCCAGACCGCATCAGTACATTGCGTTGCTGCTGGTCAAGCCTCTCCCAAGACCTGACGTGCCCGTGAAAGACTCCTTCACGCGTCCGGTCAAATACTGCGAATTGTCTCTCCTGATAGTCGATCCCAACCCTACGCCAGCTCGTTGACTTGACCTGCAGCGACGTGTCAAGTGCCTCTTGACCGTTGACGGGAGCCGGAGAAATATCCCCGCGGGCAACCCTGCCGTGCTTCGGAGACGCCTCGTAAATGAGGCGGCCCATAGCACCTAGGCCGTCATTCGCTACGGCGACATCCAGGCCGGCCGCGCCGTTAGTCAGCCGGTAGGCGATACGCCCAATGGCAGGCGCCCCCGCTTCCACGGCCGTGCCGGCGCCGAAAGTCACGCCGGCGGTGGCGGCGCCCACCGCCGAGTACTGCAGCACCTCGTTCCAGTTGATCGAGGTCTGGTCGTGGAAGTAGCCGACCCGCTCACCCTGAATGGCGAGGTCGCTGAGGCCGCCCTCTAGCGCTCCGACGCTACTGAGGACCAGCCCCGTAGCGATGATTACCGCCACCTCCGTGGACAACTCGATCCCAACCGCGGCAGCGGCCGCGATCAGGCTTCCAGCCACCGCTCCGGCGGCGACGTCGGAGATGCCCACTGTGAGCACCGTCAACCCGACCCCGATGATGGCCACTGTGACGGCAGCTGCTATCAGCTCCTGGATCCGGGCTCGGGCCTTCTCCACCGCGGCCGCGTAGCGGTCCAGGCC
>JALZAW010000396.1 GCA_030948155.1 Candidatus Dormiibacterota bacterium
GAGAAGGATGGCCGTCCCCCCTCGGTTGATCTCGCGGATGACGTCGAACACCTGCTGGACGATGACCGGTGCCAGACCCAGGGAGGGCTCGTCGAGGAGCAGCAGCCCGGGCCGCGCCATCAGGCCGCGCCCGATAGCCAGCATCTGCTGCTGGCCGCCGGAGAGCATCCACCCCATCCGACCCTTGAATTCCTCCAGGATGGGGAAGGTCGCGTAGACCATTTGCAGGTCCTCTTCGACCGAGGCCTGTTCCCCCTTGCGGCGGCCGACAGTACCCATGCGCAGGTTGTCGAGCACGGAAAGACCCGGGAAGACCCGCCGTCCCTCGGGAACGTGGGAGATCCCCAGCTTGACGATCGTCTCGGGCGGCTGTCGGTCAATGCGCCGCCCCTGGAACTCGATGGTTCCGGCCTGCGGATGCAGGAGCCCGGAGATGGTCCGCAGCGCCGTGGTCTTGCCCGCACCGTTGGCGCCAACCAGGGTGACGATCTCGCCCTCCCCGACCTCGAACGAGACTCCCTTGAGCGCGCGCACCGCGCCGTAGCTGGCGGCCATCTCGGTGACCTTCAGGAGCGGGGTCATGCGATGGCCGCCGCCTTACCTAGATAGGCCTCGATCACTGCCTCGTCTTTCTGGATCTCGGCGGGGGACCCCTCGGCTATCTTCTTGCCGAAGTTGAGCACGGTGATCTGGTCGGAAAGTGGTATCACGACGCTCATGTCATGCTCAACCAGGAACAGAGTGATTCCCTGGGCACGAACGCGCCGCAGCAACTCAGCCAGCGCATGCGACTCGGCCAGGTTGAGCCCCGCCGCCGGCTCGTCCAGAAGAAGCAGCGTGGGCCTGCTGGCCAGAGCCCGGCCCAGCTCCAGAAGCCTCTGCTTTCCATAGGGCAGGCTGCGGGCCAGGTCCTCCTCTTGGCCGCGGAGCCCGACGAACTCCAGCATCTTCAGCGATTGCTCCCGGATCGCCTCCTCCTCCCGGCGGGCGCCGGTGATGGCCCCGAGGAGGCTGGCCTTCGTCCAGGGGTGGCAGCCGATCATCACGTTCTCGAGCACTGTCAGCTCTCGGAAGAGCCGGATGTTCTGGAAGGTTCGCGCCATCCCCTTCCTGGCCAGACGGTTTGGGCGCCAGCGCCCGAGCTCCTGGCCGCCTAACACGATGCGCCCCGAAGTGGGCACGTAGACGCCGGTCAGGAGGTTCAATGCGGTCGTCTTACCAGAGCCGTTGGGACCGATGAGCGAGTGGATGGTGCCGGCCTCGACCTGGAAGCTCAGATCGTCGACCGCCACCAAGCCGCCGAATTGTTTGCGCAGCCGATCGACCAACAGCAAGGGCATCAGGCGGGCAGCTCCTCGCCTAGCGGCGTCGGCACTTCCTTGCCACGTCCCATCAGTTTGCGAATCAGCAGCCGGAGACCGCCCCAGAGTCCGTCCGGGATGAACACCATCAAGACGATGATCGCTGCGCCGTAGACGGCGAGGTACCCAGATTGCAGGAAGCGCAGCGCTTCCGGCAGCAGCGAGAGCAGGAGGGCGCCGATGAGCGTCCCCGCGATGCTGCTGGAGCCCCCGATGACCAACATGGCGAGCATCTGCACTGAGGTGGTGAAGCCGAACGTCTCCGGGGCGATGAACAGCGCCCAGTGCGCATACAGGCCGCCCGCGAGCCCTCCATAGGCGGCAGACAGCGCGAACGCGACCACCTTATAGAAAGTGCTGTCTACACCCGAGGTCTCGGCCGAGAGCTCATTTTCCCGTATCGCCCGAAACGCACGGCCCATGCGTGAACGGCTAATTCGCCAGGCGAGGAGACAGCTCAGGACGAGCGCCCCGAAGATGATGTAGTAGAAGACGCCGGGATGGCTGAAGGAGATACCGAAAAGGTGGGTGCCAGGTATGCCCGCGATGCCATCGGCGCCTCCCGTGACCGGCCTCCAGTTTTTGAAGACCAGCTGGATGATGATGCCGAACCCGATGGTGGTCAGGGCCAGATAGTGGCCGCGGAGCTTGAGGGACGGGATCCCCAGCAGCACGCCGAATAGCGCGGCGGTCACCGTCGCAGCCGGAACGTTGACCCAGATCGGGAGGTGATAGCGGGTGGCCAGGATGGCGGCGGTGTAGGCGCCGAGCCCGTAGAACGCCGCTTGGGCCAGAGAGAGCTGGCCGGTCAGACCGAGCAGGAAGTACAGGCCCAGGACAGCTATGGCGAAGAGCATCGCCTGGTCCACTACCGTCAGGTAATACCGGCTGGTGGTCCCGAAGGGGATGAGCGCTACGACGGCGGCGACGGCGGCCCACACAGCCGGCCGCCACCAGCGCGGTGCTCTCCTCCTGGTACCCGCTCCCGCCCTGCGGGTTTCACTCATGCTCGCTCCACCACCTTTTCACCGAAGATTCCCTGAGGCCTGAAGAGCAGCACGGCGATCATCACCAGAAAGGCGTAGGCATCTCGATAGTCCGGGCTCAGGAATGATGCACTGAACACCTCGACCAGGCCCAGGATGAGTCCGCCGACGATGGCGCCCTGAACGCTCCCGAACCCGCCAATGATGCTGGCAGAGAAGGCCTTGAGGGCCAGCGATGCGCCGACGTCTTTGCTGACGAAGGTAATCGGGCCGAGCAGGATGCCGCCCAGCCCGCCGAGGACGGCGCTGTAAGCGAAGGTGACGGCAATGATGACGCCGGCGCGCACACCTAGCAGTCGCGCCGTGTCCTTGTCCTGGGCGACCGCCTGCATCATCTTGCCCAGCATGGTCCGCTCGAAGAGCAGGAACTGGGCGAAGAGAAGGACCGCGGTCACGGCCAGGATCAGGAGATGCTGCGGCACAACGTGCACGCCTCCGAGGCCGATCGTCTGTTGAGGCGGAAAGAGGCTCGGAAAGGGAAGCGGCGAGGCACCCCAGATCAGCTGAGCCACATTCTGAAGCAGGATGGAGGCGCCGATCGTGCTGATCACCACCGGCAGGAAGGTCCGGTTCCGCAGCGGGTAGTAGGCGGCGAACTGAAACGCCAGGCCGAACACGACCATTGCACCCAGCGTCAGCAGGTAGGCGAGGTACCAGGGGAAGTGCGCGAAGGTTAGGAAGCTGAGGCCGATGAAGGCGGGGATCGTCACGAACTCGCCCTGGGCGAAGTTCACCACACCCACCGCGTTGTAGATGAGAACGAAGCCCAGCGC
>JALZAW010000397.1 GCA_030948155.1 Candidatus Dormiibacterota bacterium
GTCGGGTCCGGAGCAGCGCCTGACGCCCGGCGGGTCAGGAGGACCGGGCCTCCGCCAGCGAGCGTGGAAAGCGGGTCTGTGAAAAGCTGATGGCTCCCGCCGGCACCATCCAGGGCAGAACCAGCAGCGAGTACCGACCGGCGATCACTGCCGGATCCCGCTCCAGCTCCTCCCGGGCCTGCCGCGGCTCAAGGCGCAGGATGCTCAGACCGCGGTTCGGCCCAGCGTCCGGCGGAATGAGCGGGCCGGCAGCCAGCAGCAAGCCTGCCTCATGGAGGCAGGCCAGGTGGTCCATGTGCGCGTCCTGCAGCTCGTCCTCGGCCTTCGCGTCAAGCACCGGCACATCCGGCCTGAGCAGCAACAGCCCGATGCTGAAAGTGTCGAAATCCATGCCGCGATCTTAGGTGGAGTCACGGCGGAGGAAGTCGACGGCGTCCTCCTCACCGTTCCAGGTGACGAAGGTTCGCGCCGGCTCCGTCCGCGCCACCACGCGGCCACGACGCAGCACCAGGCGCCGGCGGGGCACCAGCCGGATGGCGTCAAACTCACTCGGCGCCTCAAAGACAACCAGGTTGGCGGGCGTTCCCAGCTGCAGGCCATAGGTTTCCAGGCCCAGGGCAGCAGCGGGAGCGCTGGTCACCATCTCGATCAGCCGGGGGATCTCCTCGGCGCCTGACATGTGACCGTAGTGCGCCAGCACAAACGCCGCCTGCAGCGGGTCGCCGCAGCCCAGTGGGTACCAGGGGTCCATGACTGAGTCGTGGCCTATGCAGACGTTGACCCCGGCGGCCTGCAGCTCCTTGACGCGAGTGTGGCCGCGCCGGATCGGGTAGCTGTCGAAGCGGCCCTGCAGCACGGAGTTGTCGAGCGGGTTCGTCACCATATGCATGCCCGAGCGGGCGACGTTGTTGACTACCCGGTGGGCGTAGGCCTGGTTGTAGGAGTGCATGGCAGTTGTGTGACTGGCCGTGACCCGGCCGGCCATGCCCAGCCGGATGGTCTCGGCGGCCATCGTCTCCACGAAGCGTGAGTGTTCGTCGTCAGTCTCATCGCAGTGAATGTCGACTCGGAGGCCGTGCTCGGCCGCCAGCTGAAAGGCGAATTTGACAGACTCGACGCCCAGCTCGCGGGTGAGCTCGTAGTGCGGTATCCCTCCTATCACGTCAGCACCGGCGTCGACAGACTTGCGCATCAGCTCGCGACCGCCGTCGAAGGAGAGGATGCCCTGCTGGGGGAAGGCCACCAGTTGCAGGTCCATCTGGTCGCCGATCTCCTCTCGCAGCTCGACCAGCGCGTGCAGCGCTGTCAGGTCTGGGTCGCAGACATCGACGTGGCTGCGCACGTGCTGGACGCCGTTGGCCAGCTGCCAGCGCAGAACCTGGCGGACGCGGGTTTTCACGTCCTCGCTGGTGAGCGTCTTCACCCGCTCCGCCCAGATGGCGATGCCCTCGAACAGGGAGCCACTCAGATTCTGGCGCGGCTGCCCAACGGTGAGCACGGCGTCGAGATGGATATGCGGTTCGACCAGAGGCGGCGTTGTGAGCAGGCCGCCAAGCTCGATCACCTCACGGGCTTCGGGCTCCGGCTCGCTCCAGCGGCCGTCACGGACGCCGAGGGTGGCCGGCTCGGCACGGCCGGGAAGTCTCGCATCGCGGAGCAGCAGATCAAGCATTCGTGGACTGTAACCTCCGGGCGAGCCCGATAAGAGTCGGTAATGGACGACGCGGGAGGGTCGGCAACGGCTCATTCCTCGACCCGACCTGCATTCTCGACCCATCTCGCCTACGAGAAGGCCGCCAAACAGTTACTATCCGGGCGACCGGGACACGCCGGGCGCAGTGACCACAGGTACTTAGGGAGCACAACTGGATGGCCACCATCGAGCAGCTGGACGTAAGCGGCGTCCCCATTCGAGAGGGGACCTACGGCACGAAGGTCATGGCCGTCGAGCCGGGCGGCGTCGAGTACATCGCCGACTCTGAGCGACACGGTCGCCCCTTCGACCTTTTCACAACCTGGGTGTCGCCCAACATGGAGTTCGCCACCGTGTTCGTCGGCGTGCTTCCCGTCGCCTTCTTCGGCATGGGCTTCGCGGACGCGGCGGTGGCCATCATCCTGGGGACCGCGCTGGGCTCTCTCACCCACGCCATCCTCTCCAGCTGGGGGCCGAAGTTCGGCGTACCTCAGATGGTGCAGGCCCGCGGCGCCTTCGGCTTCCTGGGCAACCTCCTTCCGGCCGGCCTGAACACGTTCACAGCCAACGTCGGCTGGTTCATCGTGAACAGCGTCAGCGGCGCCTTCGCCCTCAGCACGCTGTTCGGCCCAGTGCTGCACTGGTTCGACCTGCCTTTCTGGCTCTCCTTCCTGATCATCGTGCTGGCCCAGGTGGCAGTGGCATTCCTCGGCCACAACCTGGTCCACCGCTTCGAGAGGATTGCGTTCCCGGTTCTGACCATAGTCTTCGTGGTCTCGGCGGTCCTCATCTTCAGCCAGGCGAACCTGGGCCAGGGGATCAACGCCAAAGTTCAGGGACCGCTCGGCGAGACCGGCGCCTTCACCCTCGCCTTCACAGCGGCGTTCGGCTACGCGGTGGGCTGGAATCCCTACGCCTCTGACTACACGCGCTACCTACCCCGCAACACCAACCGATTCATGACCGGACTCTGGGCGGGCCTGGGCGTGTTCGTCTCCTGCGTCCTGCTCGAGCTGGTGGGCGCCGCCCTGGTCACAGTGGCCGGGACGAAGTGGGGACCCAACGACATCCCGACCGCCCAGTTCATCCAACCCCTGCCGTTGGTGCTGCAGATCCTGGCGCTGCTCAGCATCGCGCTCGGCACGGTGTCGGCCAACGTCATCAACATCTACAGCGGTTCCATGTCCTTCCTGACGCTCGGAATCAGGCTCACCCTTCACCAGCGGCGAGCCCTTGTGGCGGTGGGCGCCGGCGTGATCGGCTTCATCGTCGGCGTGGCGCTGCAGGCGCAGGTGGGCCCGGGCAGCAAGTACGAGAGCTTCCTGCTGCTCATCGCTTACTGGATAGGACCCTTCCTGGGAGTGGTGATCACTGACTACTTAATCCGCCGCGGCCACTACGACGAGCGCGAGTTCTTCGACACCGCCCGGCGGCCGTGGCAGGGCTTCGCGGCCATGCTCGCCGGGCTGCTGGTCTCCCTGCC
>JALZAW010000398.1 GCA_030948155.1 Candidatus Dormiibacterota bacterium
CGCCGCAGACGACGAACCCAGAAGATCGTCGCCACGAGCCAGGCGACGCCGAAAGCCGCATAGACCCCAGCTCGTACAAAGTGACCTGCGATAGCCTCTCTGGCGCCAAGGAGGATCCACCCAAGAGCGAGAGTTCTCGCGACCCACAGGACAACCTGAAAGGGGCCAGCGCGCGGTCCGGTCGGGATCCTCGCTCAAGCCCTCAGCGTGATGCGCAAGCGGGGACCCCGCGCCCCGCTAAATGCCTTTGAATGCCGGGCCGGGACATGACCCAGGCCAGAGCCCTTCAGCGGCATACCGCCCCCATGGTCCGGCACCACGCGTCCCCCGGCTTGGTCGCACAAGTTCGCGAATCGCTTGAGCGACGGGTGCGTTCGGGCGGGACGCGCGCCGATTCCAGAGGAATCGGCCCATCTCGTGCGCCAGGTGATGCGAGTGCAAGGTGTGCCAAACCGGGTGACGGTCACGATCGTATCGTCTGTGGGCGCATCCGCCGCCACCAGATAGACCGATTCCCAGCTGGGCAACTGAGCCGGTCTTGGCTCCTCAAATACACGGCGGCGCCGCGCGCCTGAACGTTGCGCTGCAATGGCAGCCGTCCCTCCCGCTTTATCCTGAGCGCGATGAATGCAGCCTCCGCTACTCACGACCCAACTACCGTGAGAGTCCCACCCGGAAGCCCCCGGTGATGGCGGACGAGCACCTCGGCTTCAACGCCCGCCTCGGCGCTCTTGTGACCCGCGAGGTCGGGTCGATGTGGTCGGTCTACATCACCGTTGTCTTCGTCTTTGGCTGGATCGTGCTGGCCACAATCGGCCCGCTGCGCAAGTCGGATCCTTACCCATTCCCCTTCCTGCTTTTTCTCGGCAACCTGGTCCAGCTGATGCTGGTCTTCGTGATCCTGGTTGGCCAGGGCGTTCTGGGCCGAACCGCTAACCGGCGCTCCGAGCAGACCTTCCAGGACGCCGGTGCGATCCTGCAGGAAGTCACGATGCTGCACTCGCACCTGCAGGAGCAGGACAGGATCCTGAACCAGGGCATCGAGCTGGTGCAGTCCGAAGCCCATCCCTGGGTCAAGGAGCGGGCGGCGATCAAGGCCCCGACGGTCAGAGAGCAATACATCGGGCTCAACGGCCGTATCGCGGCCGCGATCACGATGGCCGTGAGCACGATGTGGGCCTTCTACGTGGCGGCCATCTTCCAGTTCGGTTGGATTGCGCTGGCCCTGGTCGGGATCATCAAGTTCGATTCATATCCCTTCGCGTTCTTGCTCTTCATATCCAGCTTGCTGCAGTTGGTCTTTATGTTCGTGATCATGGTGGGCCAGGATGTCCTGGGCCGCGCCGGTGACCAGCGCGCACAGCAGACCTTCCTGGACGCGGAGGCCGTCCTCCACGAGTGCCGTCGGCTGCAGCAGCACCTGACGGCCCAGGACAAGGTCATCGTCACCCTCTGCACCTACATCAAAGAAAACGCCCCCGGGGACCACCCCGTCAGGAAGGCGCTCCCGACCACCACCGTGTGAACGGTCCAGGGATAAAATCAGCGCGCGCCGCGGCCTTTCCGGAACGTCAGGCTGGACGTAGTCATGTCTGGGCGCTTGCGGGGGGGTGTTTCTAGCCTCGCCGCCGCTTCGGCGGCGTCCTTCAAAGCGCGCCCGCGACTCGGTCGGCCCGCGCTGCAGCTCGCGGCCGACCAGCAGGTCGTGGCGGGGGCGCCTCGGTCGGCGCTGGTCGGAGCCGCCGCAACCGCGATCACTGCTGTGGCCGGGCACACGTCGCCTCAGCGGGGGCCGAAAGCGCTCAAGCCAACCTGGGCAGCTCGGCGCCGGCAGCTGAGCCCGGCAGCAGCAACCCACCCGACTCCCCGCCACGCACCTGGAGCCAGTCCTCTACCGGCCGAAGCGCCTCCTCGCTGAGCCACACCTCGCGCTCCTTGTTGCCGTTGCCCCGCACCACGAGGCGGCCGCTCTGGCGGTCGAGGTCGGCCAGCTGCAGGTTGGCGGCCTCAGCTCGACGTACGCCCCCGGAGGCGGGGTTCCAGGAGTATCGGCCGTAAAACCAACGGATATGGCTGAGCGACCTCAGTTTCCCTGAGTTCGCAGCCGGGTAGGCGCCCGGCTAGAGACCGCTCTCCCTATTGGCGACAGCATCGTTGGTCGCCGGGTGACGCCGCGCGGCATATTCTCGGCGGTCTTGACCGTCCCCCAACCACCCTTTCAGCCGCACGGCTGCTGACTTGCTGCCGGTCAGTGTGAGCCGTGACACACGATTACAACGATGAACCGTGGCGGCTGCCTTCAGGCTCAGCCGCCGAGCCCCATGCGGACAGCAGGATCGGGTGGGCGAACACCGCCCCGTTGCCGACCAACTCGTCGGTCAATCGCCTCTGCAAAGTCTCGATCCCAACCTCCTGCGCCGTCGCAACGCCGGTCCGTTCCATCAACGGGAGCACGGCTCTGACGATCCCCGAGAGGATCGCTGGACCGTCCGGGTCTTGGGGTCCGAAGTGGGGTTGTATCCCGATCATCCCTAGCGGCCGGAGGCCGGCCTCCAGAAGTGTCGCCCACAGCCGCGGTCCGAGAGACGGCTGGATGCCTGCTCGCTCGAAGGCTTCCAGGAGCCATTCCAGCGACTGACCTACCAGAGGCGTCGGGGGCAAGGAGCGCGCGCTGCGAAGATCGAACTCGATCGGCGCGACCACGCCGCCCGGACGGAGCAGCGCGGCTTGCGTTCTCAGCACCGCGGCAGGGTCGGACACATACATCAGGACCAGTCGTCCGACGATCGCATCGAACTGACCACCAGTGGCCGCCTCGTGGATATCGCCCGTGACGAACCTGACGTTGCCCAACTGATGCTGCTGCGCACGAGCCTCGGCGGTGGCGACCGCTTCTGCCGAACGATCCATGCCGACCACCTCGCCGGAGGCCCCTACGAGTTCAGCCGCGACGAACGTCACGTCTCCCGTCCCCGAGCCCAGATCGAGGACACGCATACCCGGACGGATCCCGGCGGTTTGCAGGATCGTGCGGGTAGCGGGGGCCAGAACTCCGCCCTGGTGTTTTAGCCGCTCGAGCTCGATGGCATTGCTGCCGAGTTGGTATCCGGGCTCAGAGGCCCCCATCAACATCCTCCACTCATCGCGCCTTACTAAACAGGATGGCAT
>JALZAW010000399.1 GCA_030948155.1 Candidatus Dormiibacterota bacterium
GTCGATGCATAGATCGCAAATGTAGACACCGGGGCCGGCGACCAGCTTGCGAACCTGATCCTGGCCCTTGCCGCAAAATGAGCAGCGGGTGTATCGCCGGCGGTCTTCCCGTTCGCTCATGAGCGGTTCATGCTACGTCCCCAGCGGGGCCGGCGGCGTGTGACCACGCAGAATCTCACTCGCGACGCTGACGCATTCGCTGCAGATGTAGACGCCTCCGCCGGCAATGAGCTTCACCCCGCGCTCGCCGCGTTGAGTGCCGCAGAAGGAGCACTTGGGCAGATGCCGGACACTCTGGGGCTTCTTCGGCTTGCGGCGGAAGATCATTGGCTACGCCTTCGCGATGGCCCCGGCGCCTTCGGCTCCGTTGGTTGCTGACGGACTTCCATTGGCGGCCGCGAGTCGGGCGGCCAAGGCGGGGGACTGAATGATGTCGTCGATCAGCCCGTAGATCTTGGCCTGCTCGCTGGTCAGGAAGTAGTCGCGCTCGGTGTCCTGCTGAACCCGTTCGATGGGCTGACCCGAGTGCTTGACCAGGATGTTGTTCAACACCTCTCGAGTGCGAAGGATCTCCTTGGCTTGAATCTGCATGTCGGTCGCCTGCCCCTGCATGCCGCCGGAGGGTTGATGGAGCAGGATGTTCGCGTGCGGTAGCGCGAAGCGCTTGCCCGCCGCGCCACCGGCCAGCAGGATGGCGCCCATCGAGGCCGCCATGCCAATGCACATGGTGGACACTTCGGGCCGGATGTACTGCATCGTGTCATAGATGGCGAGGCCGGCTGAGACGTGGCCGCCGGGGCTGTTGATGTAGAGGTAGATGTCCTTTTCGGGATCCTCGCTCTGCAGGAAGAGAAGCTGGGCTATGGCGAGGTTGGCGATCTCGTCGTTGATCGGCGTTCCGATGAAGACAATCCGATCTTTCAGCAGGCGGGAGTAGATGTCGAAGGCCCGCTCACCGCGGTTGGTGCTTTCGACGACCATCGGGACCAGGTAGCCCTGCGCCTCACCTGCAGCCATGCCGACATTGTAGGTAGGGGGCGGGCTCTCGCTATTTGGCAATCTGCACCTCCTCTTTGGCTGCGACCTGGCTACCATCGTCAGCCACCGGCTCGGCTCCGACCCGGGCGACCAGCGCCTCCAGGATCTTGAGCCGGGTCAGGCGATGGCGAAAGTAATCGCGCGCTACCTCGTTCTTCTCCAGCTTGCCGACGTCCCCGTCCTTGGTCTCGGGGTCCTTCGCTGACTCAGTGCGGAGATACTCAGTCACCTCGTCCTCGCTGGGCTGGATGGCGAGCTCCTTGCCCGCCGCCTCCAGCACCATGTCCACCTTCAGTCGGTCGCTGGCGGCCGGGGCCTCCTCGGCGCGGAACTCGGCCAGCGATTGCTTGCGATACTCGAGATACCTATCCAGGCGCAATCCGCGGTGCTGGAGCTTGTGCTCCAGCTCGTCGATCTGCCGGTCCAGCTCGCGCTCGACGAGCGCCTTGGGCACCGTCACCTCGGACGAGTCAACCACCGCCTTCAACACCGAGCGCTCAAAGTTCAGCTCATCCAGCCGCGCGGCCCTCTCCACCATCTGCTGGCGCAGAGCACTGCGGAACTCTTGAGCGGTCTCCTGCGCGGAGTTACTCAGGCGCTGGGCAAGCTCGTCGCTCAGCTCGGGCACGCGCTTCTCCTTGACGCCTGTCACCTTGACCAGCAGCGTGGCGGCCTTGCTCTTCAGCTTCTCGTTGCCGTGGTCTTCAGGCATTTGCACCGGAACCTCGACGAGATCGCCCTCTCGCCTGCCCGGCAGTGCGGCCAGGAGCTCAGGCACGAGCACGCCTTCCGAGACTTCCAGCTCCAGTGCGGGGCGCGCCTCTTCAGGCAGCTCTTCGCCGTCCACAGTCACAGAGAGGTCACCGATGACTATGTCCCCCGTCTGGATCTCGCGGTCGACCGGCTCGATCTCGGCTTGCTCGGCGCGGAGCTCAGCGATCCGCTCCTCCACCAGCGCGTCGTCGACAGTGCTGACCAGGCGCTCAACCCGGAGAGAGTCCAGGTGGGCCAGGCTGACTTCGGGCCAGACCGTGACAGTGGCAACGAGCGAGGCGGGCTTGCCCCGCTCCAGTTCAGTGACCTCCACTTCTGGTCGGTCGACCGACTCGATGCCCTGCTCCCGGATCGCTTCACTCACCACAGGCGGGATCAGGGCGTCGATCACCTCTTCCCGAAGCGCCGGCTCGCCGATGCGCGCTTCCAGGAGAGGACGGGGTGCCTTACCCGGCCGGAAACCCCCGATCTTGACCCGCTGGCTCAAACGCTGCAGCACCCGCTCATATGTCTGGTCCACTCGCTGGGCCGGAACCTCGATCGACAGCTTCAGCTGGCTTTCGGGCAGGGGCTCCTGGCTGACGGTGATGCCCACCTCGGCAAGGGGGGTGATCGACATGCGGTCGCCCATTCTACGCAGCGGGTACCCGGCGGCCGACCAGGCCCTGTCGACTGGCGTGCCGGCCGGGGGACTCTGCCTCAGCGTCCGGGCGGACTCGGGCGGGGCGGCGAGCACTGCGGCGGGCAGTGCCCTGCGACAGGGCCGCCAGGATCGGGCGGGACGCCGGGCGCCGGTGACGGAGCCGGGGCGCCTGGCGCACCGGGCGAGGGGCTGGCAGCGGGCGCCGCCTTCACCTCGCCGTTCAGGCTCTCGATCTGTGGCGCATCCTTCAACGCCCAGCTGTTGCCGGCGACCTTCATCACGTCACTGGGTGGCTGGTACCAGTCGTTCGGCCGGCCCTTCAGCGCTTCCTCCATGAAGCGATGCCAGGCGGGCGCAGCGACGTAGACGCCGTCTGAGTTCCCGCTCATGAAGTGTGGCTTGTTCGGGTCCGGCGACTGGTCGCCGAGCCAGAAGACGCTGGCCAGCTGTGGCGTCCAGCCCACTGTCAACGCGTCGTGGAAGGTCTCAGTGGTTCCCGTCTTGGCGGCAGCATGGCGGTCAGGCAGATGTAGGGGGGTGCCCCGGCCAAAGACGAGGCTGCGGTTCTGATCGTCGTCGAGGATGGACGAGATAATGAAGGCGACGCCTGGATCGAGCGCCAGGCGCTTGCCGCGCTCAGGGTCCGCTTGGTAGAGCGTCTGGCCTCGGGTCGTCGTCACCTGCAGGATCGCCTCCGGT